>CBIHQZ010000005.1:0-22863 GCA_966212315.1 uncultured Myxococcales bacterium | reverse complement strand
TCGAGGCCCATACATCGAGAATGCCGGTGGCATCGTTCCACGAAGCGGTGACGCGGCGTGCGACGTCGGAGCGCTGCGGCGGAAATGCTGGCGTGGGTTCGGCCGGCGACGGAAGTCCGACGCCGGTCGCGCTCGCAGGAATGATTCGCTCGGTGCGCGCGGAGGATGGATTGCAACTCGCCACGGCGGCGAGGGCGAACGACGTGATCGTGATGATGAAGCGATGGGCGAGGGGCGTTCGCATCATGAGGGCGAGAGAACGATACGCGGAACGTGCTGCCGACGCATCTCGGCCGTGGCATCGACTCGGGGGCGAGACCTACGGACGATACTCCCAGTGCCACGCCTCGCTCGGAACGGTGCGGCGGAATCCGAATCGGCTGCCGTTGTTCGCGAGCCATCGATACACGCCGCCGGATGCAGTGTTGAGATCGAGCGCGAGTCCGCTCTGGTGATTCGAGTAGCCCGGACGTGCGGCGAGGTTGCCGCGACCGGTGACGTACAGGTGATAGAGGTAGCGCTGCTGCGCCATCGTGCGGAACCCGCTCACGATGCCGATGCGAATGCCCCGCGCGCGCGCTGCGGCACGCATCCGCAGGAAGGCGCGGGCGGTGCGCACGCCCACGAGTTTGCCGTCGACGGTGGTGACGCAGAGGTTGAATCGGCGACCGTTCACGTAGCCCGCAGCATTGCGGCACTGACGCAGCTCGGACGTCGACGTGACGATGCCGTCGCTGGGCGTCGATGCGGCCGGATCGCTCAGCTCTTCTTCCTCGAGTGAGCCCGCGAGACGCGCCGGGTCGATGCGGTCGCCCGTGTCGGTCGCGCTCGGCGGTGTGTCGAGCGATTGAACATCGGTGGCGGTCTGCGCCGCGCTCGGCTCGCTGAGCGAGGGCGCCAGGTGCGCGACGTCGCCGTCGGTCTCGTCGGTGGCCAGGCCGTTGTCGAACGCCGGATCCGCGCCGCCGACGGTGATCTCTTGCACGGCGGTTGCGCCCTGATCGAACTCCTGCGGCGTGATGGGCTCGTCGGGAATCGGCGAGGCGAAGTCTTCTGCCGCGCAACTCGAGAGTCCGAATCCCAGCGGCGCGCAAGCGGCCAGGGCCAACACCAAACCAGCGAATCGTCGAGCGGCGTGCATGATGACTATCCCTCCGTCGCCAGCTCATCGCAGCGTTCGTGCCACGGTCGTGCTGGTCGAATTCGCGAGCGTTTTTCATCGCGCGGCCGCGTGATGGCCGAGAGTTCTCCCACCGGATGGGAGACCATCCGCGCACGGCGCGCGAGCTGGTCCGCGCGGGACCGAAGGCGTCGCGCGATGGGAGGGTTAAGACGCATGCGACGTCCGCCGTTGCCTCTTCCGTGAAACTCCCACGACGCCGTGCACCGCTGAGTCGACCCGTCATCTTCGCTTCGCTCGCGCTGCCGCTCGCGGGCGTTGCTACGCACGGGCTCGATCACGCGGGCCGTGCCGTGGTCCATGCAGTCCTCGCGCGGCAGCTGTCGCGGACGCTCGGCGCGCCGGTGACTTTCGAAGGCTTCACGCTCCGTCGCGACGGGCTCGAACTTCGCGGCACGACCGTGTCGAACGCGCGTGATCACTGGGGGATGCGTGTCGCCACCGTGCGCGTCGCGCTCGACTGGCGCGGTGTGGTGTCGGGCGGAGTGCACGTTCGCTCGATCGCGCTCGATGGCGTCGCCGTCGACGCGACGCTGACAGCGGGTCGCGCCGACGCCGCGCCGATCGTCACGCCGGCCGCGCTCGATCGAGCACTCGCGGATGCGCATCGCGCCGGTCTCGAGCAGGTCGAGGTGACGCACGGCACACTGCGACTCGTGCGCGGTTCTCATCGCGATCGCGCCGCGGGCGTGAATGCGTCGCTACGTCTCGCGCGAGCCGGTGCCACGTTCGAGATGTCTGCGGATGACGCATTGATCGACGACGAGTCGGGGCGCGCCTTGCGTGTGCGCGGAACCGTCGATTCGCACGGCATCGCCGCCGAGCTGTCGTCGCCCGCGTTGATGGGTGGGGCACTCACGGCCTCGGCGCGATACGACATCGCAGGCGAGTCGCTTCACGTTCGCGTTGCGACGCCCGGACTGCCGATCGAACACATTGCGCAGCGCGCAGGCGTGCTCGGCGTTCATGTCGACGGCGCGATCCGCGGTGATGCCGAGGCGGACTTCGTCGACGGCGGCTTTCGAGGTGCGCGCGCGAATCTCGCCCTCGCGGGCGCCGCGTTCAGCGTGGGATCACGCGACTTCGCGGGCGATCTGCAGGTTCGCATCGAAGCGACGCGCGATCGCGTCAAGGTGTACGACCTGCGTACCCAGGCGCCCGGGCTGAACCTCGATGCCGATGTGGCGTTGGTGCGCGACGCGAGCGAGCACTGGACCGTTCGATCGCGCGGGGCCGTGCGAGCAGACGGCAGCGCCATTCAACGCGTCGCCGGCTATTTCGGCGGTGCACCCTTGGATGCGTCCGACGCGCATTCGGCGAACATCCTCCCCGACGGCGTGAGCTGGCGTGCGAGACGCGCGCGCGTGACGTTCGACGTGCACGGACGGCTCGACGACCTCCGCGGTCTCGCCGGATCGGCACGCGTTCACGTGGACGGACTCGCGTTGCGTCTCGCGCGCACGGCGCCGCTGCTCGAGTTCGATTCGATCGAGACGCAAATCGTGCCGAGTGCACACGGGGTCGCATTGCGTGATCTCGATGCACGCATGCAAGGCCTCCGCGTACGAGGCTCGCTCGCCCTGTCCGGTCGCAGCGCGCTGGCCGTCGATCGATTCAGTGCCGATGCGACCATCGCGGTCTCGGACTTCGCGACCGTGCGCGCGCTCGCCCCGAACGAGTCCTTGTGGACGCAGCTCGGATTCGATCGCACCAGTGCAGCCCGTGCTGTGATCCATGCGCAAGGTTCGCTCGCCGACCGCGCCGACCGAACGCTCTCGGCGACCCTGTCGGTCGACCGGATTCGCGTCGGTCACGAGTTGCGGATGCCTGATGGGCACAGCCTCGATCTCGCCGTGTCACACGCGGAGGGTGAGATTCGTATCGACGCACGGCGCGATGGCATTCATGTGGCTGTGCACAACGGTCGGGCAGACACGGCCATCGGTCACGTCGACTTGAACGCGCGATTCGACAACGGTGTGCATCACCTCGAGGCAAGTGCGCGCGATGTCGATGCTCGCGTTGCGCGATGGATCCTCCCCGGCACCGTGCTGAACGGCGTCGCGAGCGGAACGGTGCGACTCGACGGCGACGCGTCGATGCCGGTGCGTACCGCCGATGGACGATTCGCCGTGCGCGATGCGCGCTACGTGCTTCCCCCCGAAGTACATCTCTCGACACGCCCGCTTCGCGTTTCCGAATCGCACGGTGCGTTCCGTTTCGATCGCGGGCGCGTCGCGGTCACCGGCCTCGAGTTGCACAGCGAACTCGGCGATGCCGATGGAACCGTGACCGTCGTCGACACCGTGCCGACCATTCGCGCGAACATCACCACGCGCAACGTGCCCGGCGTGCTCGATCTGTTTCCGCCACTCGTTCATCTCGCCGAACGCGGCGCCGCGCGCGGGATGCTCGAACTGCGCGTCGATCGCCGCGGTGTCTACGGTTCGGTCGTTGCTCGCGTGAGCGATGCGACCATTCGAATCCCGGGTGCGCCGAACGACATCGCGCTGCAGCCGGTGGCGAGCGGTGACCTGCGCATGCAGTTCGATCCGGCGTCGTTCACGATCCAGTCGCTCACAGTGCGCGGGCCGAAGGTGAACATGGACTTCCACACCGCGTGGGCGTTCGAGGGCGCAGTGCGAGGCGGCGGACGCGTGTGGCTCACGCAGGCGTACAGCCAATCGATGATGCGTGGGTTCAACTGGCTCGCGACCATCCTCGGTCAGCACACGCTCCATTCGGACTTCACGCTGAGCGGCACGTCCGACCGCGTGCGACTGCAGGCGGGCATCGCGCGAACGCTTTTGTGGCGTCTCGGCAGCGGCCGCATTCCGCGCGCAGTGCGTGATGTCGTCGCGGGGCGCGCGCCGATCGGCGCGTAGTGCTCTCGTCAGTGAAACGAAACCGACGGGTAGAGCAGGCGCAGGACTACGGCGAACAGCGGCCGCGTGATGTACGGGAACACCTGCCAGGCGAGCAGGAGACCCACCAGCGAAAAGCTCGGGTTGCGCACGAGACGCCGCATGCGGATCGCGATGTGATCGGGGAGCACGAGTTCCACCGCCGAGGCGCCGTCGAGCGGAGGAAGCGGCAGCAGGTTGAACACGCCGAGCATCACGTTGAGCATCAGCATCACGGACAGCGCCTGCGCGAAGAACGCATCGATCGATGCGCCCGCCTGTCCGGCGGCGCCCACCAGATGCGAGTAGCTGACACTCGGCGGGACGACGAAGTAGCCGAGCGCGAGTCCTCCCCGCAGTGCCGCGAACGAAAATACCGCGAGTGACAGATTGGTCAACGGACCGGCGGCGGCCATCCACGCGGCTTTGCGCGGGTGTCGTTCGGCCCAGCGCGGATCGAACGGCGCGCTCGCCCATCCCCACGCGTAGCCCTGCGTGAGCGCGGTGAGCAACGGGACTGCGAGCATGCCGATGGGCTCGCGCTTGATGTGCGGGATCGGCGAGAGCGAAACCTGCCCGCCGTGATACGCGGTCTTGTCACCGCCGCGCATCGCGACAAAGGCGTGGGCCGCTTCGTGGAGCGTCGTCGAGACGAGGAACGCAGCAAACCAGAACAGGCCGTCGATCATTCGGTTCATGGTCGACCGTCACTCTACGCGGAGCGTGGACGTCGCGCCGTTCGGATCGGCAGCGAGCCACTGACTGCGCAGGCGCGGATCACAAGTTCAGGCAGCGCGCGGAGATCTCCGCGGCGAGTTCGTCGAGCGCCAGCGCCGCCGATGAAAGCCCGGCTTCGATGACCGCGCGAGGCATTCCGTACACGACGCACGACGCCTCGGATTCCGTCAGTACCGCGGCCCCGGCTTCTCGCAGCGAACGCGCGCCGGCAGTGCCATCGGAGCCCATGCCGGTGAGCACGACGCCGATGGCTCGTGGTCCCGACGCGCCTGCGGCACTCGCGAGCAGCACGTCGACCGACGGTCGATGCGGGGTGTCGAGCGGACGCGCGCGGAGAGCGCACACGAGCGACTCGCCGTCCCGCTCCACGAACGTGTGAATGCCGGCTCGTGCGACCACCACCATGCCCGATTCGAGGCGCAACCCGTGTTCCGATTCGACGACCGTGAACGGCAGCGTTCGATCGAGGCGCGCAGCGTAGCCCTGCGTGTATCCGATCGGCAGATGGAGCGCGACGACGATCGGGACGGGAAACGACGCATCGAGTTGTTCGAGCAATCGCTGCACCGCTTGCGGGCCGCCGGTCGATGCACCGATGACGACGACGGCACCGGGCCGCACGTTCACGGTCGGAACCAAGACCGTCGATGGTGGTTCGCGCGGCGTCGACGAGGGCCGAGCGTGCGCTACCGCGCGAACGGTCTCGAGCAACTCGTCGGCGAGATCGAACAACTTCACGTTCGCGATCCCGGTCGGTTTGCGAACGATGTCCACTGCGCCGAGTTTCAGCGCATTGAGCCCCATCTCGGTGTCGTCGCCTTCGGTGCTCACGACGATGACACGCGGCTTCGGCCGGGCGTCGAGTGCCGCGAGCACGCCGAGCCCGTCGAGTTCGGGCATGTTGAGATCCAGCGTGACGATATCGGGCGCGAGGTTCTCGATGCGCTCGAGTGCCTCGATGCCGTCACGCGCGAAGTCCACCACTTCGATGTCGTCGGTGGCGGAGAGCACGTCGCGTACGACTTTTCGCGCGAACGGCGAGTCGTCGACGATCAGCACGCGAATGCGGTTCGGATTCGGCGCCGTCACGACTCTCTCCGGTAGCAGAACACGCCGCGATGTTCTTCGCAGACGAGCGCGGTGCCGAGTCGCAGCAGCGATTCCGACACGCCGACCAGCAGCCACCCGCCCGGTACGAGCGCATTGCGAAGCGATTCGGTCACGCGGCGCGAGATGTCGTCGGCAAAGTAGATCAGCACGTTGCGGCAGAGGATCGAATCGAAGCTTCCGAGGCGCGCGATGGCCGCTCGGTCGAGCAGGTTCAACCGCTGCCAGCGAATCGCTTCGCGGAGTTCCGGGCGAACGACCATGCGTTCGTCCTGCCGCTCGAGCCATCGATTCGCGACGCCCGGCGCCACGGCTCGCAGCGCGCGGCCGCCGTACACACCGGCCTTCGCGCGTTCGAGCGCCCGCCGGCTGATGTCCGACGCGACGATCTCGACGCGGTCGAGAATGCCCCGATCGGCAAGCAGCATTGCCAGTGTGATCGGCTCCTCACCGGTTGCACACGCGGCACTCCAGATGCGCGGACGTTCGCCGCGCGCGACTGCCGGTACGATGCGTTCCTCGACGAGCACCGTGAGGGCTGCCAGTTCGCGGAAGAAGTAGGTCTCGTTCACGACCAGCGCGTCGATCAGTGCGTCGAACTCGCTCGCGTCGTTTTCGTCGTAGCGAATGCAGTAGTAGTAATCGAGCGGCGTCTGGAACCCACGCGCGGTCATGCGTTCCTGGACCTTCGATGCGAAGAGATCCAGGTCGCTCTGCGCGTGATAGATCCCGACGCGCTCGGACACGAGATCGGCCAGCAGCGTGTAGGCCTGCCGCGTGACCGTGTCCATCACGTCGCCAACGAAGCCTGCGCGAGGCTTCGGACTTCCGCGTCGGGGTGCTCGCTCGCGATCCGTTCCAACACGACGCGCGCAATCGGCGCTTCGCGCTCTGCCAACTCGCGCATCGCGCGTTCGCGCAACGACGGTTCGTCGACCAGAACGCCGATCACTTCGGTCGCCGCATCGCCGCGCTGGCCGAAGAGCCCTTCGATCGCCGCGCGACGAACTCTATCGTCGGTATCGCGCGCGGCCGAGACGAGCGCGCGCATCGCACCGGAATCGTCGAAGCGGGCCAGCGACGCGACCGCGACCAGGCGGGTCAGCGCGTCGGGCGATCCGGTCGCGCGCAAGAGCATCGGAATGGCCGCGGCTGCGGGGGCTGCACCGAGTCCGCGCAATGCCGCCCGGCGCACTTCGGGATCTTCGCCCGCCGCGGCGTTGCACACCGCATCGCGCGCGCGCGGATCATCGATGCGCGCCAACGACTCGATGGCCGCGACACGCACTTGTCCCGCTTCGTCGGCGGTGCGTTCGAGGAGAACGTCGATGGTCGACGCGTCGCCGGCGCGTCCCAGCGATTGCGCGGCGTAGTAGCGAACCCACGGGCGGGGGTCGCGTGCGCCGGTCGCGAGTGACTCGCGCGTGGCGTCATCGAGTGGAATCGAGCCGAGTGCGCGCATCGCGGCGCCGCGGGTTCGATCGGACGGATGCGTGCAGGCCGCGAGAAGTGCGGCACGGGCGTCGGCGGAATCGAATCGCGGCAGCGCTTGCAATGCCGCATCGCGGATCGATTCGTCCTCGTCCTTTGCGGCGTTCACCAGAATCTTGTCCGCGCCCGACGGGGCAAAGCGCGCGACGAGATCGAGGCCGGCGCGCCGCACGATGGGATCGGGCGACCGCGTCGCTTCGAGCGCACGGCGGGCGGCCTCGTCGCCGCCGATCACTTCGATCGCGCTCGCCGCGGCACGGCTCACTCGCGCATCGGGATCGCCGAGGGCATCGAACAGATGCGGAATCGCGCGCGGTGAAGTGCTGCGCGCCAAGGCTTCGCACGCCAGCGTGCGCACCACCGGGTCCGCGTCGCTGAGACACGCCTCGACCTCCTCGGTGGCCTGCACACTTGCGGTGACGATCGGCAGGAGTACGGCGCGCCGCGCACTGTCGCCAACGCGCAGTTCGTCGCGCAGTCGCTGACTCCCCGCGACACCGACCGTGCCCAGCGTCGCCGCGGCGGCCCGCGCCAGGGTGGGCGATCCGTCGAGAAGTTCCAGCAGGCTCTCGGCCGCCTCCTCGCCGCCGATCATCCCGAGCACGCGGCACAACGCGGTCTGTTCTGCTGGCTCGGCGCTGCGCACGGATTGCGAAACCCGCCGCACGACGTGCTGGCGCGAAGGGACCTGCCGGATCCTCGCTTCGAGTTCGCCGGCGGCGCCCGAGTGTTCCCACAGACGGTGACTGAGATCGACGATGGCCAGCGCGCTCACGCGCACGCCCGCATCGCCGTCGCTCGCCAGCATGCCGAGCAATGGGTCGAGGCCGTCGAGGTTCCCGATGCGACCCAGCGCGCGCGCTGCTTCGTGGGCGTAAAGCGGATCCTGGGTCAGCTTCGCGAGGGTGGGAATCGCGCGGGGATCGTGAGAGCGACCGAGCACGTCGATGGCCGGAAACGTGCGGAAGAAATTGCCCGACTGCGACGACGCGAGAAGCGCATCGACCGCGGCCGTTCCGCCGATCCGTCCGAGGGCTTCGATCGCCGCGACCGCGACGTTGTCATTTGCGTGTCGCGTGAGTTCGGTGAGCACCGCGACCGCGCTCTGCGCGCGGCGGCGACCGAGGACCTGGATCGCATCGCACACGACCGCTTCGAAGTCCGACCGTGTGAGTTCGATCATCCGTGCATCGGGATCGCCGCGCGATGCGACGAGCGCATCGACCGTGGCCGCGAGCCGTCCTTCGTGATCGCGCTGCGTCTGCAAGACCGTGAGCAGCGCGTTCACCGCAGGCTCGCCGAGCGTCGCGAGTGCAGCCACGACTGCGCGCCGAACGGCCCAGCTCGTGTCGGTAAGCATCGCGAGCAGCGCCGGAACCGACTGCGCCCCTCCGTTCGAGTGATCCGTCACGCGTTGCATCCGCTCGCGATCGGCGGTGGAAAGCGTGAGCGAGACCGGGACGAGTGTTGTCACGCCTGTCCCTCGGGGGCCGATTCATCCCGCAACGATCGCAGTTCACCCAGCGCCGTCGCGAGTGCATCGAGCGATTCCGACTGATTGCCCGCGCCGCCGCCGGCCGCTGACGCCGTGAGTTGCTCGGCGTCGCGCGCGAGCGTTCCGACCCGCTGCGATTGCTTGGCGATCGACTCGCTCACGTCGTGCTGTGACCTCTTCGCCGCCGCGAATGCTTGCGCGGCCGAACCGGCCTGTCCCGACAGTTCACTGGCGCGATCGAGCATCTCCCGCAACTTCTGCGTTTGTTGCGCCGCGCTCGCCGAGAGCGCGTTGAGCGTCTCGGACTGCTCCTCGACGAGTCGCGCGACGGCGCGACCGGCGCCGCGTACGACTTCGGAATCCCTCGCGAGCGTGTTCATCGCGCCCATCTGTTCTTTCACCGCGCGCGCGAGTTCGCCGGCCAGCCGCGCGATCTGCCGCGTCGCGCTCTCGGTCTGCTTCGCCGTCGACGACAGCTCTTTCACCGCGCGCGCGGATTGGTCCGCATCTTTGCGAGACGCGAGCATCGTCTTGCCGATCTCCGCCGCCCCCTGGGCCTGCTCGACCAACCCGCCGAGGGTCTTCTGCGCCGCGGACGACATCTCTTCGCCGACGCGCTGAAGCTCGACGAAGTTCTTCGTCTGTTCGGTGATCGCATTGGTCGTCTGATGCGCGGCGGTGCGCATCTGCGCCGCGGATCGAGCCAGTTGCGTTGCCGCAACGGCTTGCTCCTGTGCACTACGGGTAAGCGTCTCCACGCCGGTCTTCAATTGCTCGTTGCCGCGCACCATGTCGCGCAACGCGCGCGCTTGCTCCTGCGTTGCTTGCACCGTTTGCCTTGCCATCCGCCGCGCCTCGTTCGCGCCCGTCACCAGCGATTGCACGGTCTGTACTTGCTCGGCCGCCGAGCTGGCGATGGCGCGTCCGTGTTCGCCGAGACGCGTGTTGTTCTGTGCGACGGCCTGCGTGGCCTGCACCTGCTCCGCGGTCGCTTGCGACACTTCGCGCACCGTCACGCCGAGTTCGTCGACGCCGCGCAGGATCACACCGAGTGCACGTTCCGCATCCGCGGCGAGTGATGCACTTTCGTCTGCGACACGCAGCCCGTCACTCGTCGCGGTGACGGCCTCGCGCGCGACGCTCTGCAAGCCGCGCACGATCTTCGACACCTCGCTCGCCGACGACGCGGCGCGGTCGGCCAACGCGCGGATCTCTTCGGCGACGACGGCGAACCCGCGTCCGTGCTCGCCTGCGCGAGCGGCTTCGATGCTGGCGTTGAGAGAGAGCAGATTCGTGCGATCCGCAATCAGGTTGATCGTCTGCACGATGTCGCCGATTTCTTCGCTCCGCTTGCCCATCTCCTTGATGACGCCGGCGGACTCCGCGATCGACTGACGGATCTTTGCGAGCCCGGCGATCGAGCGACCGACGGTGGCGCCGCCTTCGCGGGCCGCGATCGTCGTGCGTTCGGCCGCTGTCTTCGCACCCTCGGTGGTGGCGGCGATGCGTCGCGTGGAGCTTTCCAACTGCGTCGCCGAGGCCGCACTCGCAGTCGCCAGCGACCCGACTTGTTCGGCGCTTCGTGCGACGGCTTGCGATGAGCGTGCGAGTTCCTCCAGCGACGCGGCGGTGCTGTCGACGGTGGCGGCGTTCTTCTCCGCCCCTGCCGCGACCTCCTCGATCGACGCGGCGATCTCCGTGAGTGACGCCGCCGTTTCCTGCGCGATTTTTTCGGCGGCGCCCGAATG
Organism: uncultured Myxococcales bacterium; assembly: GCA_966212315.1. Classification (GTDB taxonomy): domain Bacteria; phylum Myxococcota_A; class Polyangia; order Polyangiales; genus CBIHQZ01. Next base: position 12,201 of record CBIHQZ010000005.1, on the reverse strand, counting down.
CTCCGCGACGGCACGAGCCGAGCGTGCGATCTCTTCGGACGTCGTCGCGACGGACTCGACCTGCGCGCTGATTTCAGCACTGTCGCGAGCGAGTCCCGCGACCGCTGAATTCGCCGACGCGATGCCCGACGTGACACGCGCGATCCGGTCGCTGGCGATCTTGCCGTCGTCCGCCAGCCGTGTGACTCCCTTCGCCATCGCATCGATCGTCGCCGCAACCTCTTCGACCGACGCGGCGCTTTCGATACCGCGACGCGACACATCCTCCAGCGTGGCGGCGGTCTGCGACACGGTCGCGAGCAACTCCTCGCTCGCCGCGGCGAGATCTTCGGAGTTCGCGCCCACACCGCGAATCGAGCGCGTCATCTCTTCGACGATCGCCGCGGTCGATTCGGACACGGTCGCGAGCTTCGTCGTCTCGCCGCGTACACCTTGTAGCGCTGCCGCCGCGCTGCCGAGCCCGCGCTGCGTCGTCTCGGCGGCTTGCGCGACCGCACTCGCATCCGCGTTGGTCGCGTGGGCCGCTCGCTGAATCGACGCCGACGCCTCCGCGGCGCGATCGAGATCCGAGCCGACGGACGTTACGCTCGCAGTGAGCGCTTCGATCCACGCGATCTGTTCGCGCCCGTTGGTTGCGAAACGTACTGCTGCTGTTTCCAGTCGCGCCATCGACTGCGCGCGTTCGCGCAGCGTTCGCAGCGTGTGCTCGGCGCGATCGATCGCGGCGCCCAATCCGGCCAGTTTCGAAGCGACATCGTCATTGTGCTGCATGGACGGGCTCCTCACCGATCACCTTGTCGAAATCCAACACCATGAAGAGCCGCGGCCCCGATTGCGCCACGCCCTTCACGAATCCTGCGGACTGCTCGAGAACGATCGGCGGCGGCGGTTTGATGACGTCGTCTCCGAGTCGCACCACTTCGCGTGCGACATCCGCGATCAGAGCCACCTGTCGATCTTTCGAACGGATCACGACCACCCGCGAGTCGAGCGTGGGTGTCGCCGGCTCCATTCCGAATCGCACGCGCAGATCGAGCGCGGGAATCACGTGCCCGCGAATCTGCACGACGCCCGCGACGAACCGCGCAGTGCCCGGTACCGGCGTTGCACCCGCGTACGATTCGAGCTGCACGACCTGCTCGCTCGGCACCACGTATTCGGTCCCTGCGACGTTGAACACCACGTACAGATCGCTCACGGCGCACCTCCCGCCGGCATGCCCTGGCGGCTTCGCGCAGCGAGCGTCACGAGATCGAGCATCAGCGTGGGCTGACCGTCGCCGAGCTGTGTCGCACCGATCACGCCCGGTACGCGTACGAGTACATCGTCCATCGGCTTGACCACCGCTTCCTGCTGCCCGACCAGTCGATCGACGCCGACGGCGTAACGCCCGGCGCCGGTCGCGACGATCAGCGCGCGCGTCGACTCGGCCTTGGGCGCGAACTGCAGCAGCCGCGCGAGCTGGACATACGGCATGGCTTGTCCGCGACGCGAGATCATCGCCACCGCCACGCCCTTCGCGTTCTGCGCCGGTGTGCGCGTGAGATTCGATGGGCTGACTTCGACGATCTCTTCGACGGTCGTCAGCGGAATCGCGAACCGCTGATCGGCGGCTTCGACGACGAGCGCATCGATGATCGACACGCTCAGCGGCACGCGCAGCGCGAACGCTGTTCCCTCACCCACCGTACTTCGCACCGAGAGGGTTCCGCCGAGCACATCCACGATGATGCGTCGCACGATGTCCATGCCCATCCCGCGCCCGCTGGTCGCGTCGGCGGTCGATCGAGTCGAGAGCCCCGGGGTGCACAGCAACTCCATCAACTCGCCGTCGTCGCGCGGAACCGGCTTCCCTGCCCGTTGCGCGAGCGCCTCGCGGTCGATCCCACCGCCATCGTCGACGATCTCGATGTCGATCCAGTTCGCGGTCGCATCGTGCGCGATGACCTTCACGGTGCCCTCGGCGGGCTTGTTGCGCGCGGTCCGCGTGTCCGACCCCTCGATCCCGTGATCGAACGCATTGCGCACGAGATGCATCAGCGCCGGGAAGATCCGTTCCGCGACGCCTTTGTCGAACTCCGCGCGGCCCGTCGTCACATCGAGCCGCACCTGTTTGCCGCTCGCGCGATTCAATCCGCGCACGACGAGTGGGAGGCGTTCGAGGATCTCGCTCACGGGCACCATGCGCACCGTGAGAATCGACGAGCGGAGCGCGCGCAGATGGCGGGCATTCTCTGCGATCAACAGTTGCAGTTCGCGTACGTCGACACCGCGCGCGGCGACCGCGTGGACGGCGCGCTCGATGCGCATCCTGTCGATGAGCACCACCGCCAGTTCGTCGATCACCGTGTCGAGCCGCGACACCTCGACCCGCACGCTGCCGGCCTTGATCGGATCGCTCGAATTCGGTGTCGGCTCGAGTGCATCATCGATCGGGATGGACGGTCCGGCTGTCGCTGCGGCGCGTCCTGCGATCACGTGCGGCGGTGACTCTTCCAGCCCCGAGACCCGCGCGATGAGATCGAGCGGCTTGTCGGTAACGAACAGGATCGCGAACGCCACGCCGGCCGGCCGCCCCGCCGCGGCAGGACGCGACACGGGGAGCACGCGAACGATGTCCCCGAGCGCTTCGAGCTCCGCACGGACGCGGTTGATGGTGATGCCCGCTTCAGCGCGCGCCGCCGAGGGTGCGAAGTCGACGCGCAATGCCGTCTTGCCGTTGGCAGGCGCCTCGCGAAGTTGCGTGCGTTCGAATTCGGCAAGCTTCGCTTCGAGCGCCGGGTCGAGATCGAGCACCGTCGCGAGCGAAGCCGTCGCGGCCGGGCCCACGTGTGTCATCGCCTCGAGCGCGCCGATCAGTGCGCCGGGCGCCGGCTCGACGGGTGAACCCGCGGCGAGCGCCCGCACTCGCGTCTCGACAGCGCGCAGACCCTGGAACAGCGCTTCGATCGCGTCCGCATCCACGTGGGCGCCTCGCTCGTCGATGACCCGTAGTGCGGATTCCATCGCGTGCGAGACATCGACGACCGGCTCGACTCCGACCATCGCCGACAGGCCCTTGATCGTGTGCAGGCCACGAAACAACTCGCGCACCGCGCGCGGATTGGCTTCGCCCTTTTTCATCGACGCTTCGAGCGCCAGCAAGCGCGCGTTCGCCGAGGAGATGTGCTCGTCTACTTCCGAGAGATAGGCCGACAGGAATTCGCGAAGCGGATCCGCGTTCCTCACGACGCCGTGCCGGCCGGCTGGACTAGCGCGCTCACAGCCGTGCGGATCGCTTCGGGCGTGAACGGCTTGGCGAGAAACTGAGTCGCCCCCGCGGCGAGCACTCGTTCGCGCGAGCCGTCATCGGCTCGAGTCGTCACGATGAGAATCGGCACGTCCTTGAGGGTGTCCTGCGCGCGGACGAACTCCACCACCTCGACGCCGTTGATGTCCGGCATGTTGAGGTCGAGCACGACGAGGTCGTACGGGCGGAGCGACAGACGCTCGATTGCTTCCAGACCACTGCCGGCATGCGTGAACACGAGGGAGGCGTCGCCGCGCAGACACGCGACGATCATTTCTCGCATCACTCTGCTGTCATCGACAACGAGCACGTCCGGCACAGTCACCTCGTATCCACGCAGTAGGCGTACTAGGGAACTTACAAGTGAACCGTCAACGACGCGTAGTTATCCGGGTGAGCGCGAACATGACTGGTGCGGATGCGCACTTGGCGTTCACCGCCGTGATTGACGCTCCCAACACGCGCGCATTACGACGAGGACCACTGGAATGACGGTCTCCGCAGCACCGACCGAGAAACGTCCGACGGTGCTCATCGTCGATGACAGTCCACTCGAGGCCCAACAAGCGGCGCGCGCGCTGGCGAGTTGGTTCGATGTCGAAGTGCTCCAGGATGGACACAGCACCATCGAGCGGTTGACCACGCATGCTCTTCCCGATGCGCTGGTGCTCGACTGGGTGCTTCCGGATCTGTCCGGCGTCGACCTGTGCCGCTTCCTACGCACGACCGTCTCCACCGAGTCGTTGCCAGTTCTCATGATCAGCTCGCGCAGCGAAGCGCAGGACGTGATCGAGGGTTTCGCCGCTGGCGCCGATGACTATCTCGCCAAGCCGTTCGACGGCAGCGAGTTGCTCGCGCGCGTCTCGTCGCTCATTCGTGCGCGTCAGCTCCTCGGTCGCGCGGAGTCTGCCGAGCGCGCGCTGCTCGCGACGCTCGAGTACTTGCCCGATGCAGTGCTCGGCGTGGACCCGGCAGGATCGATCGTGCTCGTGAATGCCGAGACGACGCGCACCTTCGGCGTGCCGGCGCGGCAACTCCTCCATCGTCCCGTGTCCGAAGTGATGCCCGGCCTCCGCCAGACTCGTCATGGCGTGACGCTCGTGAACCAGGAACTGAAGCTCGCCGAGCGCTGCTACTCGGTGCACATGCGCCCGCTGCCGAGCGAGTCGGTCGCTGCGACGATCATCGTGCTCCACGACGTGACGGCCGAACGCAACGCCGCTGCGCAGGCGCGTGAGGAAGCGCAACGCAAAGACGAATTCCTCGCGATGCTCGGTCACGAACTGCGCAATCCGCTCGCCGCCATCGCGTCGGCATCGCAGCTCTTGAAAGTCGCCGGCACCGACCCGCGCATCGCGCAGCGCGCGCACAGCGTTCTCGGTCGCCAGATCTCGCACATGGTACGGCTCGTCGACGACCTGCTCGATGTCTCGCGCATCACGCGCGGACGCATCGAACTACGCAAAGAGCGCATCGACGTTCGACTCGCCCTGCAACGCGCCGTCGAATCGGTATCGGCCTTCGTGCAAGCCCATCGGCATCACCTGGAAGTCTCGATCACTCACGAGCCGGCATGCATCGACGCCGATCCCACTCGCATCGAGCAGGTGTTCTCGAATCTCCTCACCAACGCCGCGAAGTACACGCCCGACGGCGGGCACATTCGCGTTTCGCTGACGACGGCGGGCAACAACGCGGTGATCTCGATTCGCGACAACGGCATCGGCATTCCGCCCGACGCAATGGCAAACGTGTTCGACTTGTTCACGCAGATCGATCGCACGCTCGATCGCTCGCAGGGCGGCCTCGGCATCGGACTCACGGTGGTGCGCGGAATCGTCGATTTGCATGGCGGCCAGGTACAAGCCTTCTCCGAAGGTGTCGGCCTCGGGAGCGAGTTCCGTGTGACGTTGCCACTCGACGCACCGATGCCGATTCCCGCGCGTGATTCGTCGGAGGAAGCACCGGTCCGCCCGCCGTCACATTCGATCGCGACGGTGCTCGTGGTCGACGATCACCAGGACAACGCCGATCTACTGTCCGAACTGTTGCGAAGCGCCGGCTATCGCGTCACCTGCGCGCACGCGGCCCGCGAGGCACTCGATCTGGCCACCCGCGAGCCGACCGACGCGGTCATCCTCGACATCGGGCTCCCCGACATCGACGGATACGAACTCGCGGCGCGCCTCCGTGCGATGCCATCCATGGCGCGCGCACGGCTCATCGCGCTCACCGGATACGGACAAGCCAACGACGTCGCGCGCTCGGTGGCCGCGGGCATCGACATGCATCTGGTGAAGCCGGCATCGCGCGAGGCGCTCTTCGAAGCCCTCGGCGGCAGTTCGTAGCGAGCGTCGCTCAGAGCGAGATCGGCCGCGGTCTGCGATTGCGTGCGTGCATCGCCCGTTGTCTCTCCCGCTCCGCGCCTGTGCGTGCATCGAGCGGATTTCCGGGTAGCGACGAGTTGCCCGACGCAGCGTCTTCCGCCGCCGCCACCGCCGCGGGTCCGCCCGCGAGCATCACGCGGATCGCGTCCTGTTCAGCGGCGCACTCTTGTTCGTGATTCCACGCCACGTAGAACACCAGACTCATCAGCGAGACGGCGACCAGCACCACGTAGAAGCCGATGGCGGCGCCCCAGAAGATCGCCGCGGGAATCGCGAGCAGCCCAGCAAGCATGGCGAGCGGCGCCCGCCGTTGACTGCGTCGATGCGCTGCGCGACTCGCGTCGAGCCAATGCAAGCGCTTCGACAAGGCTTCGCGGCGCGTTTCGTCGAGATCGTCCGGCCCGTGCGTCATGCGTCCCCAGGCTTGATAGTGCGGGTGCTTCACGCGAGCAACCCCGCGCTCGCAATGCGCGCGATCGCGGCCGGCATTGTGCGCGTTCCATCGCGACGCTAGCGTGTGAAGGGTGAGTGCCACCCACGAAGTCAGTACCGACGAGTTCGAGACTTCGGTGGCGCGAATGCTTCGCCGCGTCCGTGACCCGTCGCATGGATTCAGCGGCCCGGGAACGCTGTGGTGGCGAGTCAACGGCGAGGCCGCGCTGCACGCCGCCGGTCCGCGCGCGCTGCTTCTTCAGTTCGCGCACCCGATGGTCGCGCAGGGCGTCGCCGATCACAGCAACTTCCGCCGTGATCTATGGGGGCGGACGATTCGCACGTTCGACACGGTGTACGACCTGATCTTCGGCTCGCGCGACGTCGCACTCAAAGCCGCGCGCCGCATTCATCGCGTGCACTGCCACGTACGCGGAACGCTCCCTCACGACGTCGGAATGTTCCGCGCGGGAACGCCGTACGCCGCGAACTCGGTGGATCTGCTCGCGTGGGTGTGGGCGACGTTGTTCGACTCGGGTTGCTACGCGTACGAGAACTTCGTCACTCCGTTCGTGCGCGACGAGCGCGAACGGATGTATCGAGAGATGCGCGTGCAGGGCGAGCTGTTCGGCGTGCCGGAGAGTTACTGGCCCGAGACTGCCGACGGATTCACATCGTGGATGGCATCGAAGCTGGCGAGCGACGAGATCGTGGTGGGACCGACTGGCGCCGAACTGGGGCGCATCTTTCTGCACGGCGAAACCGGCCCGCGATCCCTCTCGCGCTTGTTCCGGCTTCTCGCGAGCGGCACGCTTCCCGAGAAACTCCGGGTGCAGTTCGGGCTTCCGTGGACGCTCTCCACACGCGCGAAATTCGCCGCCGTCGCGGCGGGAATCCGAATCGGTGTAAAGGTCGCGCCGCGTCCGCTGCGAACGATTCCGAAAGCCACGCGGGCGCAGTTGCGATTGCGGGTGGGAGCTTTTCTCGGAGCGTGACTCGAACCCTCAGCGCGGGTTCTGCGTCTTGCCGAAATCGATCGCGCCGCCGCGGGTCGTGTCGCGCGGGGGGATCGTCGAGCCGAGTGAACCGAGTCCGACGGCAAGCCACGCCACCAGACCGAGGACTCCCGCTGCTGCAGCGCCCTCGGGCTGCTTCGCGCCGAAGTACAACGCCAGCACGAGGACGACGGTAACGACCGGCGCGATGCGCAAGAACCAGTAGGTGAACTTGCTCTGGATGCGCGGGCCGCCGGTCCCGGACGAGCCTCCGGAGCGATTCCGTTTCTTCTTTCTCGCCATGCCGATCCAGCTCCTTTCGATGAGCGCGCACGATAGCGCCATCGCGCGGGCGGAGCGACTCCGTCGTCACGGGCCATGGTATGCGTCGCTCGTGAACGCGTACCTCGATCTTCTTCGGCACGTACTCGAACACGGTCGCGATCGCGGTGACCGCACCGGCGTCGGAACCCGCGGCGTCTTCGGGCACCAGATGCGTTTCGATCTGCGCGCGGGCTTCCCGCTGCTCACGACGAAGAAGCTTCACACGCGCTCCATCGTCCACGAGTTGCTCTGGTTCTTGCGCGGCGACACGCGCGTCGATTCGCTGCGCGAGGCCGGCGTGACGATCTGGGACGAGTGGGCGACTGCGGAACAGACCGCGCGTTTCGGGCGAAGCGAAGGCGATCTCGGCCCGGTCTACGGGCATCAATGGCGCAACTTCGGCGCGACGCGCCGCGCGGACGGAACGTACGAACGCGACGGCGTGGATCAGATCGTGCGCGTACTCGAACAGATCCGCAGCAATCCGAACAGCCGGCGCTTGATCGTCAGCGGATGGAACCCGCGCGAGGCCGACGAGGTCGCGCTTCCGCCGTGTCACACGCTGTTTCAGTTCTACGTGCAGGACGGCGAATTGAGCTGCCAGCTCTATCAACGCAGCGGCGACATCTTCCTCGGCGTGCCGTTCAACATCGCGAGCTACGCATTGCTCACGCACATGATCGCGCACGTCGCAGGGCTCCGCGTGGGTGACTTCGTCCACACGCTCGGCGACGCGCACTTGTATCGCAACCACTTCGAGCAAGCCGAATTGCAGCTGTCGCGAACGCCGCGCGCGCTCCCGCGACTGGTGCTCGATCCGTCGGTCACCGACCTGTTCGCGTTCCGCTTCGAACACATCGCGTTCGAGGGCTACGACCCGCATCCCGCCATCAAGGCACCGGTCGCGGTATGAGCGCGCGGCTTCCACTCGCGATGGTCGTCGCAATGGCGCGTGACCGGGTCATCGGTCGCGACGGCGGCATCCCGTGGCACTTCCCCGAAGACATGAAGCACTTCCGCGCCGTCACGCGCGGGCACGCGATCATCGCGGGACGGAAGACGTATCAATCGATCGGGAAGCCGCTGCCCGACCGGCGCAACATCGTGATCACGCGCGATCGCGAATTCGCAGCGCCCGGTTGCGAAGTGGTTGCCTCGCTCGAGGACGCACTCGCGCTCGCACGCGAACACGACGACGAGCCGCGGGTCATCGGCGGTGCGGAGATCTACGCCCGCGCACTGCCGCTCGCGACGAAGCTGTATGTCACCGACATCGCGCGCGTGGTCGATGGCGATGTGTTCTTCCCAGCCTGGGACGACGGGTCGTGGCGCGAAGTCGAACGCCGTGAATCGGACGAGCTGCTGTTTCGCACGCTGATTCGCGACTGATTTCTCGCGCGCCACAATTTCGCCACGAATCGTCCCCGATCATTCCACGCGTCCGTCCCGGCAATGCCCGAGACGCCCGGTAGATCTCGTTCTCGTCGGTGCGTCGCCATGACGTGCACGACGACGGAAGGATCCGGTGGACGAGATGACGATGGATGCAATCGAAGCTCCGCTCGCGGGCGCGCCACGCGAGGCGGCTACGCAACCCGTATGGCAGGGACTCGCGTTCGGTGTCGCGGGCAGCGCGGCGTTCGGGCTCGCGGCCGCGGCGGGGCAGGGCGTGCTCGCGATGTCGCGCGCTGTGTGGATGGCGCCGGTTTTGTTCGTCGGAGGCGCACTGCTCGCGATGCCGCCGCAGTATCTGTTCAGCGCGATCGGTGGCGGCCGGACCACGCCGGGTGAAGTGCTCACCGGAACCGCGCGCGTCGTCGGCGCGATCGGCACGGTGCTACTCGGCCTCGCGGCACCCGCGGCGTTCTTCTCCGCAACACTGCACACCCTCACCGGCGGCGCACTGTTGATGCTCGCGATGATGACGCTCGGTTCGATCGGAGTCCTCGCGCTCACGGTGCAACGCGCCGCTCGCGAAACGAAGCCCGCCGCGCAACTCGGCGCACTCGCGTGGTGCGTGTTCGCGCTCGCACTCGGAGGCCGCTTGATGATCGCGCTCGGCCGCGCCGCCGGCTGGCTGTGAAAGGACGATGACCATGACTACCGAAGCCCACGTCACGATGTTCGGTCCCGTTCCTGCCCCCGCGCCTGTTCCGATTCCGCTCGCGGCGCACCACGACGACGCTCCGCCCGCCGACGACGCAGAGCCGGGCCGCGACGACTTCGCGTTCATCCAGGATCTGCTTCGTCGCCCCGCGGCGTTCATCGATCGCCTGCGCACCGACGATGCCGCGCAACTCGTGCGCTCGCTCGTTCTCACGGTCGTCCTCGCCGGCGCCGCGTTCGGTGCGGTCGTCGGCGCGTATCGCGGCGGCGTTCAGATCGCCTATTGCGCGATCAAGATTCCACTCGTCCTCCTGGCCGCGCTGGTCATCAGCGTTCCCGCGATGGTCGCGATCGCACGCGCCACCGGCAACACGCTCGGCGGGCGCGACGTCATTGCGCTCACGCTCGGTGCGAGTGCTCGCTTCGCGCTCGTGCTCGGCGGAATGGCGCCGGTCGTGTGGCTCGCCAACGGCATGCTCGGATATCACGACGCGGTTCTCGCGGTGGTCGGCATCGCGACGATGGCCGGGCTCGCGGCGGCCGCGCTGTTGTTCCGCGGATTGCGCAGCGGCGGAAAGCTCGGATGGCTCGCCGGCCTCGGATTCATTGCGGTCTACGCAGCCGTCGGCGGACAAGCGTCGTGGATGTTCCGCCCCTATCTCGTGCGACCACAGACGCAGTCGGTGCCGTTCGTGCGTCACGTCGAGGGCGATCTCGCGGACGCCGTACGGATGACCACGCGTTCCGCCGCCGGGATCTACGACACGCGCCGCGCCGCGCCCCCTTCGGCTCCGAACGAGAGCGACTTGCAGCAATGCGAGGGCGGGCGATGCGAGTAGTCGATCTCCTCGTCGTGTACTTCGCGGTGGGCGGCGCGTGTGCCATTGCGATCGGACGGATCACGCGAGGGACGCGCGCAACGGTGATCGACCGCGTACTCATCGTGTTCCTGTGGCCGCTCTACGTACCGGCGCTGCTCGCCCCGCCGCCGCCGAGTCGTCCAGTGATGACAGGCACCGACCCGATGCGAACACGCATCGCCGCGGAACGGTCCGCACTCGCAGCAGCAGTCGAAGCGGTCGGATCGACGCCGTTGCGAGAGTGCCTGCCCACGCGCGAGCAGCTCGATGTGCTCGGCGCGCGAATCGATTCACTCGACGCCAAAGTGCGCGAACTCGATGGCGTGCTCGCGAGCGAAGAGTTCGATCCGGCCCGCGCGTCGCGAGCGGTGGAGATCGCGACGCGAGAGGGCGGGGCGCTGCTCGAGAGTGCGCAGATGGTGCAGCGGAGCATCGAACGATTGCAGTCGCTCCGATCGACCGCGGCGCGCGAACGCGACGATCTACTGGCGCTGTGCAGTCGCCTTCGTACGCAGCTCACCGTGTTGCGATTCACCGAACGCTCCGCGCCCGACGAACTCGGCGGACTCGTCGGCGAGATCCTCGTGCGGGTCGAAGCCGTTGGTGCGTCGCTCGAAGCGGCGATAGAGTGACCCACCGTGAAGCGCGTGCTCGTCGTGGACGACGATCCCCACCTGCGAGACGTCGTGGTCTATACGCTCGAACGCGAGGGGTACACCGTACGCACCGCGTCCGACGGGCGCGCGGCGCTCGCGATGTTCGAAGCATCCGGCGGCGACGCTTCGTTGTTCGACCTCGTGGTGCTCGATGTCCTGATGCCCGAGGTCGACGGACTCGAGGTGTGTCGCCGCATCCGCACCAGGTCTCGCGTGCCGATCGTGTTCCTGTCGTCGCGCGACGAAGAGGTCGACAAGATTCTCGGACTCGAACTCGGCGGCGACGACTACGTCACCAAGCCGTTCTCGCCCCGCGAACTCGCCGCGCGCGTGAAGGCCGTCCTTCGCCGCGCCGATGAAGCAAGTGCCGCAGCTGCGACGCCCGCATCCCAGAACGCCCGAACGATTCTGCGCGTCGGCCCCGTCACGCTCGACACCGCGCGCCACGAAGTGCGCTTCGTCGACCAGCTGCTCAAACTCACCGTCACCGAGTTCGGTCTGCTCGCGACGCTCATGGAGCAACCGGGACGCGTGTACACCCGCGCGCAACTCATGGAGCGAGCGTACGCGTACGACAATCTCATCACCGAGCGCACCATCGACACGCACGTGAAGCGGATCCGCAAGAAGTTCCGCGACGCGGGGCACGACCCGGTCGAGACGGTGCACGGACTCGGCTACAAGTTGCGCGTGTGAACGCCGCGGCATCGGCGCGCAAGAGCGGGTTTTTCGCGCGGCTGCTCGAGTCGGCGTTTCGCATCCGCACGAAACTTCTCATCGCACAGCTGTTCCTCGTGTTGGTGCCGCTGGCGGGGTCGTGGTTCGCGCGTACCTACGAACGCGAGCTGCTGCGCGGCGAGGAAGAAGGGCTGCACGCGATCGCAGTGACGCTCGCTGCGGTGAGCGAAACCGACGCCGTCCCGCACGATCGCGAGCGCTTCCAGGCCGCTGCGAATGCCGCGCGCGCGCACATCCGCCGCATCGCGCCCGACGGACACGCGGTGTTCGACTCCGGTCCCGAAGAAGTCGAGTTGCTCACGCGCGGTCGCGAGCTGGTGTCGAGCATCGATGTCGAATCGCGCCGGAGTTCGTATGCGATTCCCACCGCGCGTCTCGGCGACGTCGACCCGGCCGGCGGCGACTTCCGGATCC
>CBIHQZ010000004.1:0-25017 GCA_966212315.1 uncultured Myxococcales bacterium | reverse complement strand
AGCTAGCGCCCCGCCGGGAGAGTGATTCGTGGCTTCCACAAAGCGATCGACGAAGAATACGTCCGCCGACAGCGAGTCGAAAAAAAAGAAGCGGCCGAACACCGAAGAAGACTCGGAGACCAGTGAGTCCGAGGAGCGCGAGGCGGACGGCGCGGAAGCATCCGGCGACGATGACGATGCACTCGTAGGGGAGATCGCGGACTCGGACGACCCGGCGGTCAACGCGCGAGAGCCCGCCATCGAAAAGGGTGATCGTGGTCTGGGACGCTTCGACCCGTTCGCAGCGTACTTCGCGGAGATCCAGCGGCATCCGCTGTTGACGCCGGACGAAGAGCACAAGCTCGCGGTGAACTACGTCGAGACGCAGGACGTGAAGTCCGCGGCGCGCATGGTGACGTCGAACCTTCGACTCGTCGTGAAGATCGCGTACGAGTACCGGCGCGCGTACCGCAATCTCATGGACCTCATTCAAGAGGGGAACATGGGGCTGATGCAGGCGGTGAAACGCTACGATCCGTATCGCGGCGTGAAGCTCAGCTCGTACGCCGCGTGGTGGATCCGCGCGTACATCCTGCGGTTCATCCTGAACAACTGGCGTCTGGTGAAGCTCGGGACGACGCAGGCGCAGCGCAAGCTGTTCTTCAATCTCAACAAGGAGCGGCAGAAGCTCCTCGCGATGGGCATCGATCCGACGGCCGAAGAACTCGCCAAGCGACTCGATGTGACCGAGCGCGAAGTGACCGACATGGATCGTCGCCTCTCGAGTTCGGACATGTCGCTCGACGCGCCCGTGGGCGGCGACAGCGATGGACGTCCGACCTCGCGACTCGAACTGCTACCCGGCGCCGGCATGGCACAAGACGATGCGCTCGGGACGCAGGAGCGCGATTCGATGGTGCGCGAGCGGCTCGAGAAGTTCGCCAAGACCTTGCAGGGCAAGGAAGCGACGATCTTCCACGAGCGCCTGGTCGCGGACGAACCGCTCACGCTTCAAGAGATCGGCGACAAGTACAAGATCTCGCGCGAGCGCGTGCGACAGCTGGAGAAGCGGCTGCAGGACAAGCTGCGCGTGTATCTGCAATCCGAACTCGGCGAGGCGATCCAGTTTGACTGAGCACGTCCCGCGATCGGGCGGCGTGTTGTGGCTGGTCGCGACGCCGATCGGCAACCTCGAGGACATCACACGCCGCGCAGAACGCGTGTTGCGCGAATGCGACGTCGTGCTCGCAGAAGACACCCGCCGCACGCGATCGTTGTTGCGCGCGCTCGGCATCGACAAGGATCACGTCGAGCGGCTCGATGATCACGTCGTGCGCCACAAGCTCGAATCGCTGATCGAGCGATTGACCGCCGGTGCGCGCATCGCGCTGGCGACCGATGCGGGGACGCCGGTCGTGAGCGATCCGGGAAGCGTGCTCGCGCGCGCCGCAATCGATGCGGGGATTCGCGTCGAGGCGATTCCGGGCCCGTCGGCGGTGCTCGCCGCGCTGGTGGTGTCGGGCGTCGCGGGGAACGGATTCCGGTTCGTGGGTTTTCTTCCGCGTGAAGGTCCCGATCGGCAGCGCGCGATGGCAACGATCGCGCGCGACGAACTCCCCACGGTGTTGTTCGAGTCACCAGGACGCACGCACGACACGCTGGTCGAACTCGGTGCTGCCTGCGGTGCGGAACGGCAAGCCGCGGTCGCGCGAGAACTCACCAAGATGCACGAAGAGATCATGCGCGGTGGTCTCGCTTCGCTCGCCGAACGAACCGCGGAGCGGGTGCTCGGCGAAGTCACGATCGTCGTCGCGGGCGCATCGAGCGCGGGCGCTGCGGAAGAGTCGACCGAGGAGTCGGTCGATCGCGCGCTGGACGCAGCGATGGCTGCGGGGATGAAGCCGTCGGACGCCGCACGCGAGGTGGCGAAGGCGCTCGGGATGAAGCGCGCCGAGGTGTATGCGCGCGTGTTGGAGCGCGCGGGGAAGTAGCGAGCGCAGGCGCGGCTGAATCGCCCGTTCGAGCGCTCCGGTTCTCATGGTGAGATTGCCGAATCACGCGCTGGCTCGATTGCGTCCTTCGACTTCGCACCTCGCAGACTCGGCGCTTCGCTCAGGATGACCGGAACGAATGCCTGCCAGTGCGCGGCGCGAACTCGGTGCGCGGCGCGAACTCGGTGCGCGAATCAGAAGCGCGGCGTGAGCGAGAGATTCACGTAGACGTTCCAGGTCCAGTCGTCGGTGAAGCGGAAGCGCTGGCCGGCCGAGTCGATGACGGGGCGGTGCATGGGGTCGGGCACCGAGCTACCCACGCAGCCCGCTCGGTACGCGTCGTTGTCGGGCGAGACATTCGGGTTGCACGCATCCGTCGCGGTCATCAAGAACGGCGCCGTGTACATGACGTTTCCGCCGAACGAGAAGCGGATGAACTTCGCGGGCTGGATCGACACGCCCATCGCACCGCTGATCGCGCCGTGCGAGTGAACGCCAGTCGTCCCGGTGAAGTACACGGGGTTCTGGAAGTTGTTGTTGACCGCTTGATTGATCGGGTACTGCGGCTGCGTCAGCGGCGTGCTGTTGCTGGTGCCGAGGGCGTCGAACAAAGGCGAGTAGTCGCGGCCCTGCGAGTAGTAGTGACCGCGCACCGCGAGGTCGACCACGAAGCGCTGCCAGCTCTCGCGATTCTCCCACGGGATGATCTCGGTACCGACCATGAACGAGCCCTGGATGGGCGGATACGTCGACAGCTGGCCATACGGCGTGTCGCCGAAACGGAACTGCGGCAAGTTCCCTTCGGGAATCTCGAGGAGTGCGTCGAGACCGGCGTACGGCTCGATGTAGCCGATGCGACGCGAGACGAGGGTCTGGAAGTAGAGCCCGTGCACGCGGCGAGAGATGCCGGGATCGGGGTTCGGCATCAGCTGGCGTTGATACGGATGCGCGGCGTCCGCGACGACGTTGTTGCTGTCGGCCGGATCGTAGGTGTTCGGGCGCGCAGGGCCTTCGCCGAGGGCGACCGGGCACTGCGTCTGACCCATGTCGTTCACCGAACAGGGACGAAGCGGTGCACCGACCGGCACGCGCCATTCGAACTTCACGAACCAGGTCGGCCAGTGCGGATCGCGCGACTGACTGAGGATGTCCCACATGAGTCCGAGGCGGATGAAATCGATGCCGCTGCGTTCGGGCGAGCGAAACGGAACCGAGAAGAGAGACCCGGGCTGCTGCGTGCCGCCCATGATCGACGGGTCTTGATAGGTGTACCCATCGAGAAGGCGCTGGCTCTGCTGCGCGCTGGACACGTCGGAGTGCGCGGTGAACGCGCGCGTGTCGGAGAGGATCACCGGCGCGCCGACGAAGAGCGCGAGGTCGTGGAAGACCGCGAGTTCGAGGCCGAGATTGAGGGTCTGCGTGACCTGCTCGTAGCGCGCGAGATTGTCGAACTCGGTCTCGCCGGTGGCGGAGTTCACGCCGCCGCTGCCCGCCGTGATGCTGCTGCGCTCACGCTGCAGCGTCGCGGTGCGAGTGGTGCGCTGATAGCCGGCCGTGAAACGAAACGACCAGAGACTCCCGACGTCGAACGCATCGACGACGTCGGTCGCACCGGCGCTCTCTGCGAGCATGTGCGGTCGCGACTGCGGGTCGCTCCGACTCGTTGTGACGCTCTGGGCGCCGGCGATGGAAGGGATCGCAGCGCTGACCGCCGCGGTAAATGCCAGTGCCTTGGTGCAGTTTCGTCGCATCGCGGTCGCTGCTCACGGTAGGTGGGGCGGTTCGCCGGTGTCAAGCATCGCAGCTGAAAGACGCGCGATCATTCGAGCGGATTCGAGGATCGGCACGGAACGGTCGCGCATCGAGTGCAAGGCGGCGTGCCATCGACGCGGATCGCGAAGTCCGCTTCCCCGAACTGCTACGACCCCTGCGAAGAGCCGTCGGGCGGAGGCGGAGGCTCGGTATCGCGATCGGACGTGTCGGGAACTTCGATGTCCGTGAGAGACAGCGTGAGTTCCGACTCGGCCGGCGCGGCTTTCGTTTCCTGCGTCACCATCGGGTCGACGTGCGCGTGCGTTTCCGCGATCGAATCGACGGCGCCGGGAATGTCCGCGATGTTCAACCCGCCCTCGGGAATCGTGTCGCGGCGACGACGCTGCGCGGGGATCGAAGGCGCACGCGGCATGAGCGATGCGCGCACTTCTTCGTCGGCGAAGAGAACGTCGGTCAGATCTTCCGCGTGCAGCGCTTCTTTCGCCTCACCGAGCGCCTGCGACGTGTTTCGCAGTCGATTGGTCAGCACGGTCACGAAGTTCCACAGCAGCTTGATGCCGATGTCTTTTTCTTCGCGAAGGATCTTGAAGAAATCCGATCGCGAGATCTCGAGCATGCGGCACGTGCCGTCGGCCACGACGCTCGCACTGCGCGGCACCTTGTCGACCAGCGACATCTCGCCGAAGAACTCGCCCGGTCCCAACGTGGCGATCACGTTGTCGCCCTTCTTCACGTGCGACTGACCGCCGAGCACCACGAAGATCGAGTCGCCCGGATCGCCCTCGCCCACCACCGACTGCGTGTCCTCGTAGGCGCGCGGCTTCGCGAGCGCTTGCACGCGAAGCAGTTCGCGCGGCTCGAGGAAGCGGAAGAACGGCATGTTCGCGAGCGTCTCGTACGCGAGTGCGAGATCGTTCGCGGCGCCGTCCTCTTCGGGGATCGTGATGACGATCGCGGTGATGTTGTCCTTGCCGCCGCGCTCGTTGGCGATGTCGATGAAGCGCTGCGTCGCGGTCTCGTCGGAGATCCCCGCCATCACCTGGGCGATCTCTTTGTCCTCGGTGAAGTAGCCGTGCAGGCCGTCGCTGCAGAGCAGGAAGCGGTCACCGGGCGCGACGAGGAAGTGGAACGAGTCGACCTCGACCGTTTCGAACACTCCGACCGCGCGCGTGACCGCGTTCTTGATCTGGAGTTTCTCGACCAGCTCGGGCCGGAGCTTGCCGCGACGCTTCAGTTCGTTCAGCACCGAGTGGTCCTCGGTCAGCATCCGCACTTCACCGCCGCGGACCATGTACACGCGCGAGTCGCCGACGTGGCCGATGAACCCGTGGCCGTCGAGCAGCATGAGCGCGCTCGTCGTGGTGCCCATTCCGCGCTTCTCGGGGTTCGCCTGCGCCTCGTGGAACACCGCGAGATTCGCAGCGCGCACGGCGGCCTCGAGAAGGTTCTTGATGTCCTCGGGGCGAACGGACTTGTCGCCCTTCAGGAAGTCCTCGACGAAGTCGGCGTCCTTCTTGAGTGCGTCCCGAAGTCCATGCACCGCGACCGCGCTCGCGACCTCTCCGGATGCGTGACCGCCCATGCCGTCGGCCACGACGAAGAGCCCGAGTTTCCTGTCGACCAGGAAGTTGTCTTCGTTGTGGTCGCGCACGCGCCCCACGTCGGTTCGTGCATGCGAGCGCAGCGTGGCAGTAGACATGCGTGGGGGGCGGTATCACGCCCGCGCGACGAGGGTCAACGGGACGCGTGTGTGCGCAGCTTTCTTGGCCGCGAATACGTTGGTCCGCATACCCTCGACACGTGGCGAACTTCGTGGCTCCGCGAACCGAGATCGCGCCAGACGTCGAGGCGCACGTCCGGCTACTCCCACCGAACGGCACCGCGAAGGGGATGTTCCACGCGGACGTGGTCGCGGCGGTTCGACGCCGAGCTTCCGAAGACGACCTCTTCCATCGCGCCGGTCTCGAGAAGCGCCGGTACACCGCGTTCCTCGACTACTCGTATGGCGATTTCATCCGACTCGTCGCCGCCGGCGCGCCGCTCGCGTTTCCCGAACTGCCTGTCGCCGAGGCCATTCGAAAACTGGGACAGGCTGCGTATCCGATGACCTTCGAGACGCACGTGGGACGCATGCTGTTCGGCATCCTCGGCGGCGACGTGACCTCGGTGCTCAGGCACGGACCGAAGGGCTACAGCTTGTTCGCATCGTTCGGCACCGTGCGCGCGGAGGTCCTCGGCGACCGTCACATGCGCTACACGTACCGCGATTTTCCGGCGCTGCTCGAGAGCTACCAGGTCGGCGTCGTCGAAGGCGCGGTGATGCACTGCAAAGCCACGCCGCGGGTGTTGGTCGAGATGCACGACCTTGCCAATGCAGACTTCGACGTGCGCTGGTAGCGCGTATCAGAAGTTGGTGATCGTGAGCGAGACGCCGGCGGTCGCATCGGGCGCGCCGGGGGTCACGGCCCATCGCACGGGCTGCGAGCGTCGCATGCCATACCAGCCGCGACGCGTGCCGGGCGCGGGGACGGCGTTCGGATCGCGCGGTGCGTTCGCCGGAGCGTCGTACACGAGCGTTCGCTTCGGCATGAACAGGCCCGCAGTGAAGAGCGCGGCGCCGCCGAGTTGCAGCACTTCGCTCACGACCCACAGCGCGATGTTTCCGCCGGTGACCTGAACTCGCAGGCCGTTCGAGTCAATCGGCGCGGCGACACCTGCGATCGCGAGGATCGGGCCGGCAACAGGCACCGCGGCGATCGGGCGCGCACTGATGCCGTAGAAACTGAGCGCGTAGCCGACGACGATGGCGGCCGCACCGCCGCCGACCATCGGACCGTTCACTCGCTCTTCCAACTGCGCACCCGGCGGAATAGGTCCACCGGTGTACCGCACGGTTCGTTCTTCCCACGCGACGTCCGCTGCGGCGCCGGGCGGCGCCATCGGCGCGACCGCACCCGCGCGAACCGCCACCGTAGCGTTCGCACCCGTGGGCTGCTCCGCGGCGACGGGCTGCGACTGCACCGGCGCGGCCTGCGTGCGTCGAACGAAGCCCGACTGAGCGGACGCGAGCGACGGAACGAGGAGACACGTCGAGGCGACACCGAGAGCACACGTCACACGCCATCGTGCGTTCATGAGGCGCAGACAACGCGACGGCACGCGGGGTGTCAAGCCGGTGCGCGCGGCGCCGCGAACGAGGCGACGATTTGAATATCGATGCAGCGCGCTCCGTTGAACCCGATCGCGTCGTGATGGATCCTCCCGCCTGCATGCGTTCCAGCGCCTTCAGCTTTTCGCGCAGCGTCCGTGGCCTCGCGGCCGCAGCGTCGCTCGCTCTCGCATCGTCGTCGTGCAACTACCAGCACGCGCAGCACCATCAGAACTTCCCTCCGCCGATGACGCCCGAGCATCTCGCGTCGATCAACACCGGTGATGCGTTGGTGTCCTACCTCCGGCAGCGCGATGCGTCGCCGGCGGTGTGCAACGCTGCCGCGCAAGGTGCACACGTCACGCTGCTCGACCCGGGCAATCTCGAAGACCTCGTCGACGGCATCAACCGCGGCGTTCGTGCGGATCGCTGGATCGAGTGCATGCAGGCGATGTTTCGCTCGGTGCCTCCGAACGCGGCGCGCGTGCTGCTCGATCGAATGGGCGAGCGCTATCGCGAGTTGATCGTGTACCCGCGGCTCGAACAAGAGCCCGAGGTCGCCGGACGGCTGGCGGCGATCCAGCGTGTGTACGTCGAGCGCCCGAACGGCTCGAACCCGTCGACCGCGATGGTCGAAGAGTATTCGCGCGACCTGCGGGAAGCGCTGCGTGTGCACCGCTTCGGACCTACCGCCACGCGACTCGCGACCGAATTGCTCACGACGCTCTCGGCCGAGCGCGGACTCACCGACGACGGCCATCCCGTAACGATCGCTACGCTCGAACAACTCGCCGCGGCGCACGACGAAAACCAGCTGCAGCGATTGAGTGCGCGACTGCCCGACGCGAATCTCCGTCGCGAATCGGCACGGCGGCTGGTTCGACTCCGCATCGCGCGCTCACGCATGCCCGAAGTGCGCAACAACGCGGCCGCGGTGGAAGAACTCGTGCTGCGGACCGGGCGCAATCCGTATTCGATCGCGCAGCATGCGCCCTCGCGTGTGACCGTCGATCTCACGCGCATGACCGCGCGCGGCGTGTTGATCCGTCAGGACGTACTCGCGCATCACGCGACGCTGCTGAGCTACCAGGGTGATCAAGAGAGCACCTCGGTCATGCCGGCGATCTCGTTCCGCCACGTGCTGAACTTCGAGATCCCGGGGATGTCCGAACCGCTGACCCTGTGCGGCGGTGACACTTCGTACGACCCGACGCCGTGCGTGATGTCCAACGAAGTGCAGGTCGGATCGAGCTTCGCGTATCTCGAAGAAGACGGTGACTTCCACTTCCGCGACGAGATCACCACCCAGGATGCGCTCGCACTCGCGAGCGGCGGCGAAGTCTTCGCGATGCCGATCCTCGTGAGCGGCCGTCCGGTGGTGACGGTCGACTGGCGGCTTCGCTTCGAGCGTCCGCGCGATCTGATCATCCAGAGCAGCACCGGGCAGCCGGGGCCGCGACTGCTTCTGCAAGTGGACGCGACGAATCAGACTCGAATGATCTATCAGCTCTCGGGCGATCTTCTCGACGGCCCCGCGGTCGCGGTCGTCGAAGCATCGGACGTCGGGGCGTTCCATGTGCAGAGCCGCGGCGGCGATGGCGCGCACGGACGCGACGGCATGTCGGGTCACGATGGCTACGCGGGTCGATCGGGACGGAGCGCATCGTGTCCGTCGACGTCGGCAACGAATGGCGGGCCCGGCGGAAACGGCGGCCCCGGCGGCGACGGCGGACCTGGCGGCAACGGTGGGCCTGGAAACCTCGTGATGGTGCAACTGCGATGTGCTGCGCAGACGTGTCAGCCGATGAGCGCCGTCCTCGCGCACAACGTCGGCGCACTCGGCGGCGCGGCGGGCACCGGTGGATACGCCGGACGCGGTGGCTACGGCGGCGCGGGCGGTTCCGGCGGATCGAGCGCGTCGTGCGGTTCGGGCAACAACACGTACACACTGTCGGGAGGCTCGGACGGTCCGCGCGGGATGGATGGTCCCTCGGGATCGCCCGGGCCCGACGGTGCGCCCGGACCGGACGGTCGCGTGGCGTTGGCGGTGCAAGCAGTGCAGCCCGGCGGTGCGGGCCCGATGCCACGGCGCGTGCGCTAGCGCGCGATTCGTTCGCTCAGTGGCAGGAATCGACGCCGGCCGGGAACGCGTCGCGATAGAGCACTTCGGTCTGCACGCACAGATGCGGCGCACTCGAGAGCGTCGGGTATCCCGTGTCCGCGGTGCCGCCGCCCGAATAGCCGACGACGAAACCGGCCGGGTACACATGCCCGATCTGTGTCGCGAGCGGGCTCTGCGGATGCAGATGAAAGAAGCGGAATCGCCGGTTGGTCACGGTGTCGACGAACTGCGGCATGTACCCGGCATTGCCGATGACCGCGCTCTCGAGCCGCGAATCGTGGCGGAGCACCACCGGCGTGTAGTTCGGGCAATGAAGATCGGTGTCCCAGCCGAGCCCGGATCGATACGGACCGTAGGTGATCTGCGAGTTCCACCACTGCAGATACCCGCACGAACCCGCCGACGCGCTGCCGCACCGGCCGTTCACGCATTCGAGCGAGCCGCAGCAGTCGGCACCGTCGGCGCGCGAACACGAAGTTCCCGCGTTGCCGCAACACACCTGGCCGAGCGTGGTGTTTCCGCACGAGAGCCCCGCACAGCATCCACCGCCGCTGCACGACTCGGTCGCGTGACCGCATGTCGGCGTCTGGCAGTGCCCGCTCACGCACAGGAGCGCGCCGCAGCAATCGGAGCCGTCGGCTGTCGCGCACGATGCGCCTTCGTTTCCGCAACACACCTGACCGAGCGTCGTGCGCCCACACGAGAGTCCCGCGCAGCACTCGGTGCCCGTGCAGGGCTGCGTCGCGCCGCGACACTGCATCGGTGATTGGCACGTGCCGTTCACGCACTCGCGTGCGCCGCAACAGTCGGAGCCGTCGACCGTCGAGCACGGCGCACCGTCGTTGCCGCAACAGACCTGACCGAGCGTCGTGGTTCCACACGTGAGCCCCGAACAGCAGCCGCCCCCGGTGCACGGCTCTGTCGCGCGTAGGCACGAGGTCGGCGCATGGCAGTGCGCGTTCACGCACAACAGCGCGCCGCAGCAGTCGGAGCCGTCGGCGGTCATGCACGATGCGCCCTCGCCGCCGCAGCACACTTGTCCGAGCGTGGTCGTTCCGCACGAGAGCCCCGCACAACACGCGCCCCCGCCGGCGGCGCACGGCTCGGTTGCGGCGAGGCACGCGGGGGTTGCACTGTCGTCGGCCGGCGCGACGTCGTCGGGCGGAGATGCATCGATCGCTGCATCGATGACAGCGCTATCGACCGGCGCATCGGCGTGTACCGTGTCGCGCGGCGCGTCGGTGGCGCCGTCACCGGCAACGACACCATCGGCGCAGGCGGCGAACACAGCCGCGAGCGCGGCGAAACAGATCGCTCGCGACGAATACGGATTCGAGCTCATCGAAGCACCTCGCGTCGCGCGTTGGACACGCGCTTTGCGACGCTAGGCTTCGGCGATCGCAGCGGTCAATCGCTGGCGGTGATTCTTACAGGGAAGCGCCGTGCCGCAGGCCCGGTCGCGAAGGACAGGCCCGCGGCGCAATGTACGGGTGCGTGCTTTCAGCGCAACCGCGACCAGAATCCACGACGCGACGAGATGTCCTCGAACGTGTCCTGGAGGTCTTCGTCGACGTCGGCTTCGCGAGCGACGTCCGACATCGAGATGATTCCGACGAGACGATCGCCCTTTGCAACCACCGGCACGCGTCGCACCTGCTTGGTGCTCATGATGTCGAGAATGTCGTGGAGCGAGTGCTCTTCGGTCACGCATTCGACGTCGTTGGTCATCGCGTCGGCGGCCTTGGCGGTGCGGTGATCCACGCCGCGCGCGATGAGACGGCAGACGATGTCGCGATCGGTGATCACGCCGATGAGCCGATTGCCGTCTTCGACCACCGGGACGATGCCGGTGTCTTCATCGATCATGATCTGAGCGACGTGCTGAAGCGTGTCGCTCGGCTTCACGCACTTCGGATTGCGGGTCATCACGTCGTGCGCCGATGAGGGACCCTTGCGCCAGCGCCGCACGCGATCGGTGAGACCGGCGCCTGCACGCTGGACGAAGCCGCCCGTCGTCGCTCGTTCGCTCGCCCCCATGTCACCGTACGCACTGCGCCCACCGCCGGGATGGCCGTAATCGCCGTACGCCTGCGCGTCGCGGTCGTGACTCGTGCGCGAGCCGACCCGCTGTTCGCGCGCGATGACATCGTCGTCACGATCGGTCGCTCGCCCGCGGAACTCGCTCTCGTAGATGGGCCCGGTACCGAACGGTCGTGTGTCGCCCGTGCGCTGCATCGTCGGCGGGTAATACGCCTGCGGTTGCGTCGGCACGAAGGCGAAGTCCTCTGCGCGGCGCGCAGGTTGCGCGTAGCTGTCGTACTCGCGTCCGCGGTATGCGTTCGCGTCGGACGAAGGCTGCGCCTCCGCGGTGTAGTTGGCAGTCGGCGCAGCGATGTTTCCGCCTTGCGGCCCGCTCGCGGTGTAGCCGCTCCGGTTGTAGGTTCCGTAGTCCTCGCGGCGATCGGTGCTGCGCCGTCGGAGATCTTCGCGTCCACGCTCGTACCAGCCCCCCGGCTGCGTCACCGTGTGGGCGAACGAGCCCTGGTTCTCGGGCGCGACGCGACCTTCGGACAGAGGGACGTTGCCGCTGCTGTTTTGCGAAATGGTTCGATCGTCTCGGGTCCCGGTGTCGATGTCGTCGCGTCGTTGATTGCCCATGTCGTCCTCGCTCTCTTTGCCTGTGTTGTGTCGATCACCGCCGCCCGCGCGAGCGATCGCGCGGAGCCGTGATCGGCGTGTCCTCGCGTCGGCCCGCACTGTGCGAACCGCGTGTTTCGCGGCCGCCGTGCATCGACGGGTCGCGTGGAATCTCGTGCGACCACTGGTCGCGTCCGCTGGACGAGCTGGCGTCGCTGCCCGGACGATCCCAGTCGTCGTAGCTCGCGACGTCCCATCCGCTGCCTGTGCTCTCGTGATGCCAGCGCGAGGGCGCGACGAAGCGTGGATCGAATGACGTCGCAGGGCGTTGCGCTTCGACCCGGCGCGCCGGCGTGGCTGCGCGCGCAGGCTGCTGCGGCTCGCGCACGGGATAGACGTAACTGCCTTCGTTCACCGGTCCGGGGAGCGTCTCGACGCGATCGTCGTCGTCCCCGCGGTCGATGTAGCGGCCCGTCATGTATCGCTCGCGCGCGCCCTGCGCGATCAACTGCACATCGTCGTCGGTCATGCGACGACCGCCGCGACGGGCGAGCGCCTCCCACCGCGACACGGCACGATCGAAGAACCCGTTCGGACTGCGAACGCTCGGATCATCGACCATCAACGCCGGCTTCGGCGCAGTCGGACTCGGCAGCGTGACCGTGGGTTCGCGCTTCGGCGCTACGGCCCGCGTCGTTTCGGCTCTACCGTCGGCAGGAGTACCCGCTGGCTTGCTGTTCGGATCGCGCGGTTGCATCGATGTCTCGCCTCCCGCCTCGCACCGCGGCGCGGCGTCGGGGCAGGCATCGATGTGCAAGGGGAGTGCGCGGTGCGAAGTGTGAAACCCATCGGCATACGGGCGCGCGAGACAGCTCGGCTCGCGTGCCCTCGAGCGTGAACATCGATCACGCGTGTCCGCGCCGGGGCGGCCTGCTCAGCCGTTGAACGGGAACGTCGTGCGAAGCCGGGCCGCCGTCGCGGCATCACCGCTGTGCTCGAGCCACTCGGCTGCTTGCTCGGCAAACGCGCGGTCCATTTCCGTGGCAGCGCGCGTGTTCGCAGCGGTGAGCGTTTGAAGCGCGGTGGCACGCACCTCGGGCGTTCCACTCGCGATCGCGACGATGACATTCCGCCACGCGCCGAATGCGACGAGACGCTCGAGCGCGAGGACCGGCACGCGCGCGTCGCGGCCCTTGAGCGACACGAACCTCGCGAGAAGCGACAAGGGCTCGTGCGCGACGTCGCGAAAGCGCCCTTGCAGCAATGCGAACAACTTCGCACGCACCGTTTCGTCGGCACCGCGCGCCGAGGCGAGCAACGCAGGCACGAGCGCCGGACGGGCTTCGTCGGCGATCGGCGGCACGAGTCCGGCGAGGAAGCTCGGATCACCCGCGAGCACCGCGATGCACGGTGCGATCGAACCAGTCGCGAACTCGCGCTGCAGTTCCTGACGGCGGATCCCGGTCCATGCGCGGATCAGCGCACCGCGGCCACGCTGACGGTCGGACTCGGCGCGGTCGGTCTTGTCGAGACGCAGCGCCATGTCGGCTGCCCCGGCGCGCGCGGCCTTCGCGACGGGCTCGCGCTCGCGTTCGCCGAGGTCCGAGAGAACCGCGAACGACCCCGGCGTCACGGGCATGCGCGTCAGAAGTTCGACGGCGGTCTGACGTGCAGCGACCGGCACTGTCACCGCGGCCGCGACGCAGGCGACCGCATCGGACACGTCGCTCGTCGCGAGCGATTCGAGATCGGGGCGGTCGAGAAACGGCGCGATGGAAGCGAGCGTCGCAATCGACCACGCGTCGCCGCGTTCCGCGAGCACCGCCGCGGCGCAGGACGGAACCGGGCCGCGCTCGGCACGTTCACGCAGCCTCGCCCGCGATTCCGGCGAATCCGGGAGAGCGCGGAGTGCGGCGTGTTCGAGCGGCAGGTCCGCGAAGTCGAACGGTCGCAGCGGCATCGTTCGACCTATACCAGCGCGCGCACAGCGACGCAGCGCCGGAATCGTGGTCAGTAGATTGAGAGCACGCGCCATGGCCGCTACGCTCCGCGCGTCGGACGTGGTGCAACCCCCGAGGAGGAACGCGTGGCGAAGATTTCCGCGGCGCTGATGAAAGCGCTGACGAGTGGTGACCCTAATGCCTGGAACGAGGCGCGTGCCTCGGTCGAAACCCTGACGCTCGAAGGGATCGATCTCTCGGGCGTGGTGCTCGCGGACTTCGATCTGTCGCATGCGGATCTGACCCACGCGGACCTGTCGGAAGCGGACCTCACCGGCGCTTCACTCGACGACGCGCAGCTCGATGGCGCCGACTTCACCAAGGCGAAGCTGCTCGAGATCGAGATCGCCGATGCGTCGTTCGAAGGCGCGTCGCTCGACGAAGCGCAGCTCGAGGGAACGTTTCTGCAGTGCGACTTCACCGGGTCGACCTGGGAGGGCACGGTCGTTCGCGGCGCGCGTTTCATCGAATGCGACTTCACCGACGCCGAGATCGACCTCGATGCAATCGCGAGCGGCAACCGCTTCGAGCGTTGTCAGTTCGGCGACCGCGAGGACGTGCCCGAGGCGTTGAAGATCGCGCGACCGGCGTTTCTCCAGCCCGCGATGCTCGAGGGTGAGCGCGTCGAGATGCGAAAGCTTTCGCTCGAATTCGCCGACGAAGCAGAACTGAAACGCGAGGCGATGGGCGCGGCGACCGGGGCAGGCTGGGAGCCCGAGATGGTCGCGTTCCTCAAGGACGGCGGTCGCATCTACGTCGGACTGCGCGTCGAGCCCGAAGTCGACGTGCTCGAGGAGTGGATCGCGTTCGAACAGCACGGCAAGAAGATGGCGGCGGTGGAGCTGTGCATCGACCCGGGGTTCGAGACGTTCCTCGAAGAGATGATCGTTCCGCTGTTCGAAGGCGCGCGCGGCGATCTCGACATGGTGATCGAGCAGGACCTCGAGGCCGGCGGCACGGCGGTGATCGAGATGTCGATCGTCGGCGGGAAGTCGAAACCCGCGAAGCAGTTCAAACGCTGAGAGAGCCCGCTGCGGCGCGGTCCGCGAGGATCGTGACGTGGCCGCGCGCGTGACGAAGCAGATGCGCCGGGACCTGTGAGGGATTCTCGGGCGCGTCGAGCAGTGCAGCCAGTGGCGCGGCCTTCGACGCGGTGTGCGCGAACACGAGCACCGCGCGCGCGGCGAAGAGCACGCGCGGCGTCATCGTGATGCGACTGAGCGCGGGGTTCATCGGCGGGTCGATGATCGCGATGACGTCGGCGTCGACTCCGTGGATCGCGGGCGCGCCGGGGTGGAGCGAGAGGATGTGCGCGTCGGCGCCGATGCCGAGGAGCAGCAGGTCGAGCACGGGGACACCGGCATCGTCGGCGTCGGTGTTCGCGCGCAGCGTGGCGGCGTAGTCCGCGGCGGCACGATCGAGATCGACTCGCTCGCCCTTCATGCGGTGCACGCACGCGGGCGGGATCGCAACGCGCGAGACGAGGCGCTGATTCGCCGCGCCGAAATTGCTCTCGAGACGATCGGGGCCCACGGCGCGTTCGTCGCCCCAGAAGAGTTCGACGCGCGTCCAGTCGATGGCATCGCGAAACGGATCGCTCGCGAGGCGCCCGTACGTTTCGAGCGGCGAACTGCCACCCGTGAGCGCGAGGGTGAAGCGCCCGCGGGCGGCGATGGCTTCGATTGCTGCGTCACGAATGCGCGCGGCGGCTGCATCGGCGACGGCGGCGGGATCGGCGAGGACGACGAGATGATCGCGAAGTGTCACGAAGGCGATGCTACGCGGCTTCTCGCGCGCAGAGCGTTGCGCGCGGGCGCTGCGAGCCCGGCGCCATTGCATCGAATCGCGCCCGCGAGCCCGTCGGACGCCGTTCTGGACCCTGGAATGGCGCCCGAGAGTGCGCCGGGCGCCGTTCTAGACCCTGGAATGGCGCCCGAGAGCGCGTCGGACGCCGTTCTAGCGCTGGAATCGCGCCCGAGAGCGCGCCGGGCGCCGTTCTAGCGCTGGAATGGCGCCCGAGAGCGCGTCGGACGCCGTTCTAGGGCTGGAATCGCGCCCGAGAGCGCGTCGGACGCCGTTCTAGGGCTGGAAATGGCGTCCGAGAGCGCGCCGGACGCCGTTCGAGCCCTGGCCATGGCGCATGAAGGCGCCGGATACGACGTGAGGGAGGGCGGATCGACGAAACGCGGTCAGACGGCCTGCGGCGCGGAGGGCGCCACGCGCGGCGCGTTCGCGAGGACCGTATCGAGCACGGCGATGCCCTGATCGATCTCGGCATCGGTGATGACGAGCGGCGGCGCGAATCGCACGACGCGATCGCCCGCTTGCGAAAGGAGCACGCCACGATCGCGCAGCGCACCCAGCACGCCACGCGTGTCGACGCTGGTGTCGAGCACGAGACCGCAGAGCAGTCCCTTGCCGCGCGCGCCGGTCGCGACGCCGGGATGCTTCTTCACCAGCTCGTGCAATCGCGCGAGCAGGTGTTCGCCGCGCGCGTTCACGTTCTCGAGCAACTTGTCTTCGTCGAACGCACGCATCACCGCGAGCCCCGCGGCTGCGGCGAGCGGACCACCACCGAACGTGCTCCCGTGCGTTCCGGGCGGGAGCGCATCCGCGTAGATCTCGCGCGCGACGAACGCGCCGATCGGCACCCCGCCGCCGAGCCCCTTCGCGAGCGTCACCACGTCGGGCAACACCTTGTCGTGCTGACACGCGAGGAAGGTTCCGGTGCGACCGACGCCGGTCTGGATCTCGTCGAACACGAGCAACGCGCCGGTTTCGTCGCAGAGCTTGCGTAGCCCCGCGAGATAGCCGTGCGGCGCCGGAAGCACGCCGCCCTCGCCCTGCACCGGTTCGACCACGATGGCAGCCGTGTGATCGTTCACGCGACGTCGCATCGCTTCGAGATCGCCGTAGGCAACATGCGACACACCCGGCATCGGCGCGCCGAAGCCTTCCCAGTACTTCGGCTGCCCGGTGAGCGAGACGGCCCCCATCGAGCGGCCGTGGAACGAGTTCACCGTCGCGATGATCTCGAGCCGCGCCTTGTCGTTGCGATGGTAGTGCCAGCGCCGCGACAACTTGATCGCGCCTTCCATCGCCTCGGTGCCCGAATTGCACAAGAACACACGCTCGAGGCCCGTACGGCGCGCGATCTCGCCAGCCAGTTCGATCCCCTTGTCGTTATAGAAGTAGTTCGCGGTGTGAACGAGTCGCGCGGCCTGTTCGCTGATCGCGGCGACGAGGCGCGGATGGTTGTGACCGAGCGCGCTCACCGCGATGCCGGCGTACATGTCCAGGTACTTCTTGCCGTCGGTATCCCACAGCGAACACCCCTCGCCGCGCGCGAGCACGAGCGGCGGCTGGCGATAGGTGCGGAGGAAGTGGCGCTCGGCGATTTCGAGGAGTTCGGCGGTGGGGCGCATGGGCTGCGACATAGCACCGTTGGATTGTTGTGTCGCGCGAGGGCGACCTGCGAGGCTGCGCTCGTTCGATGGGTTTTCGCTCGCTCGTCGCGATCGCGGTCGCGTGTTCGATTTGCGTGCACGTCACGCTCGCGTGGAGTGATCCGCCCGCGTGCCGCGTGGAGGGCGAGACGCTCACGATCCGACCCGATGGCTCGTCGTCGTCACAGTCACCCGCTTCGACCGCGCCCGCCCGTGGCCGATCGCGAACGCCGACCCCGCCACGGGTGACACAGCTCGCGACGCTCCGCGCGACCGATGACGCCACCACGGTGGTGATGCGCGTCCTCCCTCGCGCGGCGCGTGGAGCGACACGCGTGCTCGCGGGTGTCTTCGACGCGAACGGCGCATGGAGCACGCCGCTGCACGAGATCACGAGCTTCCCCGCGCGCGTCGACGGTCCGATCGGCATCGCGGCCGCCAACGGCACGACACGCGTGCTCGTCGCCGGCGTGCGCGCGCTGCGGTCGGTGCAATGGCGCGACGGTGAGACCGCGACGATCACGAACGTCGCGAGCACGACCCGCTTCGCTTCGCGGGTCGCATCGTTCGCGTCGCACGGCGATCACTTCACGCTCGCGTGGCACGTTCCGAACGGTCTCGAATACCAGGCGCTCCCCGCGGACACCGAATCGACCGAAGCCCTCCATCATCTGCGTGTGCCCGAGGGTGCACGCGTGATCGACATCGCAGCCGGTCCATCGAACACGCTCGGACTGGTCATGCAGACATCGGCGCGGCGTTACTACGTCGCGACGATCGACAGTAACGGTCGCTTCCATTGGACCGGCAACGCACCGGCCGGATGCTCGCAACACTTCTGCGCCGGGGTTCGACTGCGACCGGCACCTTCGGGATGGGTGGCGGTCTGGCTCAATCGCCGCGGACGCGACGGGCTCGCGACACCGGGCGCGTGGGCGCTCGACGCCGATGGACACGGCATCGGCGGACGGCGCGAGTTCCTTCCGATGCTGCGCGGCGAAGGGATCGCCGGGCCCGCGGGCGAAGCTTTCGCGCTCCAATTGGCGCGACCGATGATCCTTCGCGGGGCGAGTGCGCCGATCGTGGTGACCGCACGCGAAGCGGACTCGACTGCGCGGCCGCGGGTGGTCGAGAGTGTTGTCGACGACGGCGCGCTGCGAGTGAGCGCATGGTGGGACGACGGCGCCGTCACGGTCGCGCGGGTCCGCTGCGAGTGACCGGACGCCCTCCCATCCGCTGCGCCGCTCTGGTAGAAGCGCGCGCGTGAAAGCCCTCATCGAGAAAGCCAACGTCCTTCACGAAGCACTGCCGTACCTGCGCCGCTTCCACGGCCGCACGTTCGTCATCAAGTACGGCGGGCACGCGATGATCGCGCCCGAACTGAAAGAGAGCTTCGCGAGCGACGTGGTGCTCTTGAAGTACATCGGGATCAACGTCGTCGTGGTGCACGGCGGCGGCCCGCAGGTGAGCGACACGCTCAAGCAGATGGGCGTGAAATCGCAGTTCGTGAACGGGCTGCGCGTCACCGACGAAGCGGCGATGAACGTCGTCGAGATGGTGCTCGCCGGCTCGCTCAATCAGGACATCGTCAGTCTCATCTGCCGGCACGGCGGACGCGCGGTCGGGCTCTCGGGCAAAGACGATCGCTTCATCCTCGCGGACAAGATGGCGCCGATGCGCGACAAGGACGGCACGGAACACGACATGGGCCGCGTGGGCGATGTGCGCAGCGTGACGCCCGACGTCGCAGTGGAACTCATGCGCGCCGGGTTCATCCCGGTCATCGCACCGATCGGCGTCGACGAAGAGGGCGGGAGCCTCAATCTCAACGCGGACACCGTGGCGGGCAAAGTCGCCGAGGCCTTGCGCGCGGAGAAGCTCATCCTGCTGACCGACGTCGAAGGCGTGCGCGACGGCGCGGGTCAGCACCTCTCGTCGCTGGCGGCACAACAGGCTCGCGAACTCATCGCCGAACGCGTGATCGACGGCGGAATGATCCCGAAGGTCGAATGCGCGCTCGACGCGATCTCGGGCGGGGTCCGGAAGACGCACATCCTCGACGGACGCATGGAGCATGCGGTGCTCCTCGAGATCTTCACCGACCACGGCATCGGCACCGAGATCGTTCGTTCGAAGTAGCGCCCTCTCCGCGCGCCGACTCGGCCGTGCGTGAGGACGATGTGTGCGCGCTTGCACCGTGCACACACACGGAGAGTCGAGTCCTCACGCGTCGCGTGCGAAGTCACTGCGCGCATCGCGCGGGCGTCGCATTCCCGCTGACCTTCGTCGATCGCGTGATAAGCGGAAAGTGTCGCGCTCGCGGCACGAAGCGGGCGAAGGAGATCGTCATGACGCGTTCGCGGATCGTCGAGAAGACCTGTTGGCTGGGACTGACACGGTACTGCGACGGCGAATGCATCGTGCAGAACGGTTGTTACTGATCGGACGCGCGAGATGTCGTCTTCATCGACGCGCCCCTCTCACGTTGCACCGGTGAACGCCCCGTGCGACGGACGAGCCACGTCGCTCGATCCGCGAACTCGCGGCGAGGCGCGTCGCCACGAGATCCGTACGGGATCGCTTCGTGGCGCGGCGCTCATCGCGGCGATCGAATCGGTACCGTTTGTCGACCGCGACGCGTGGACCGACGGTCTCCTCGGCATCGACGGCACGCCGCCGGACGACGTGCCGGAATTGCCCCGCGGTTCCGTCTTCTACCTCCCGTGCGGCGTCGACGAGATTCTCACGATGGTGCGCGATGTGCCCGTCACCGCGAACGACGAACTGGTCGACCTCGGCGCCGGGCTCGGACGCGTGGCCATCGTCGCGCATCTCGCATCGGGCGCGCGTGCGGTCGGCATCGAGATCCAGGAGCCGCTCGTTCGCATCGCGCGGGAACGCGTCGCCGACCTCGCGATTGCTCGCGTCGCGTTCGTTCACGCGGACGCATCGGAGACGTCCGGTGCGGAGACGCTGGATGGCTCGGTCTTCTTCCTCTACGCGCCGTTCAACGGCGACATGCTGACGCGGGTACTTCGGCGCTTGGAAGCAGTCGCGAACAGGCACCCGATCGTGGTGTGCACGGTCGCACTCGAGCTGCGCGAGATACCCTGGCTGGTCGAGCGCGAGCGCTCGAACGTGACAGTCGCGATCTACGACTCTCGTGTGCCCGGGGTTCCGCGACCGTAGCGCTCGCAGGGTGCCGATCGCCGGCGCGCTGACGCTCGTGCGGCGCATGTGTGACGACGGTTGCGTTCGCATGTCTCTGGTCGCAGAACGCCGTGCGTATGAACTTCGTTTCGATCTTGCTGCTCGCCATCGGTCTCGCGATGGACGCCACCGCCGTCGCCGGCGCGCGCGGGCTTGCCGTAGCGCGCGTGACACCCGGTAACGCATTCCGCATCGCGTTCTTGTTCGGCGCTTTCCAGGCCGGCATGCCCCTCCTCGGATGGGCGCTCGGCCGGCAACTCGGCAGCGTCGTGGCGAAGTGGGAGCACTGGATCGCGTTCATCCTGTTGGCGGGCGTCGGCGGCAAGATGCTTCACGAGGCGTGGAGCGCGGGGCCCGAGAAGCGCGAAGAGAACGATGCGTCGCCGTTCGCGTGGCGCCCGCTACTCGTTCTCGCGATCGCCACGAGCATCGATGCGTTCGCGGTCGGCATCACGCTTCCGATGTTGCACGCGCCCTTCGCCGTGACGCTCACCACGATCGGCGTGGTCACTGCCGCCCTGAGCGCGGCAGGTGTGTACGCAGGGCGGCGATTCGGCGCGATGCTCGGTCGACGTCTCGACGCGTTCGGCGGACTCGTACTGGTCGGGCTCGCGATCAAGAGCCTCGTTTCGTAGACGACTCCACCCCTACACTCCACCGCACCCGTGCCTCGATCTTCTCACTCGCGTCTTCGCTTCGCCCCCCGTGACATCGACGCCGCCGGCGCCGACCGCGCGCTTGCCCGCGCACGCGATGCCGGAATCGATCTCGAGACCCCCGGCGTCGCGGATCTCATCGCGCGCGTCGGAGCCGCCGCCCCCATCGTGCTCGGACCGCTCTGCGCGCGCCCTGCCCTCGCCGCACGCCTCGCGCACGAAGTCGCCACTCGCGGCGCCATCGCCCCGGCCGCGCCGCCCGCGGTTGCCGGCTTCGCGGGCTTCGACTCGATCGACGCTGCGAAAGCAACCCTGCGTCACTGGCGCAACGAAGCGCTCGCACGCACCGCCCTTCGCGAGTTGTTCGCGCATGCCGACGTCGACCGCACCTCGCGCGAATGGTCACACGTCGCATCGACCCTCACCGAACACGCGATCACGTTCGCGGCGTCGCACGTCGAATCGCGCGGCGGAACCCCGCTCGACGAGTCGGGCGCGCGGGTACCGTTCGTCGTGCTCGGAATGGGAAAACTCGGCGGGGGCGAACTCAACCTCGGCTCCGACATCGACATCTGTTTCTTCTACGGCACCGACGACGGACACGCGGGCGAACGGACGCTCAACGAACACTTCGGCCGCGTCGGAACGCTGGCGGTGGAGTTGCTCGACCAGGTCACCGCCGACGGTTTCGTGTTCCGCGTCGACCTGCGGCTTCGTCCCGAAGGCTCGCGCGGACCGATGGCGAACTCACTCGCGAGCGCCGAGCGTTACTACGAAACATGGGGACGCAGCTGGGAGCGAGCGGCCCTCCTGCGTGCGGCGCCCATCGCGGGCGATCGCGTGTTCGGTGAGGCGCTGCTCGATGCGTTTCGTCCGTTCGTCTTTCGCCGCAGCGTCGATCCGCGCATCGCCGCCGACCTTGCGCAGATGCTCTCGCGCACGCGTCGCGAACAACTGCGGGAACCGCTGCGCGACTTGAAGATCGGGCCGGGCGGGATCCGCGAAGCCGAGTTCTTCGTGCAGGCGTTGCAACTCGTGTGGGGTGGCCGCCATCGTGCGCTGCAACTCGCGAACACGCTCGGCGCAGTGCAGCGTCTTCGCGCGGCAGGCCTCGTCTCACACCGAGAGGCGCGCGAGTTCGGTGACGCGTGGGCCGTACTGCGCCGCACCGAGCACGCCGTGCAGATGCGCGCGAGCTACCAGACGCACCTGCTCCCCGAGGACGCGAGCGATCGCCTCTCGCTCGCCCGCGCGCTCGACTACGACAACCAGGCGCAGTTCGAACGTGCGCTCTCCCGCGCGCGCGAGACAGTGTCGCGATTGTTCTCGTCGCTCTTTCCGCGAGAGGAAGGCGCAGAGCGACCCGCGAGCGCACCGCCCGTGTCACCCGAAGCACTACTCGCCGATGCGGTCGCATCCCACGCCGAACCGGATGTCATCGCACCGCTCGCGCGCGAAGCACTCGGCGTTCGTGATGCCGACAGCGCCGTCGACGAACTGCAACGCCTCGCGCGCCGCGCCGACATGCCGCTCGGCGAAGTGGGCCGCGAACGATTTCCGCAACTCGCGCCGCGACTGCTCGCCGAAGTGCGCGACGCACCGGATCCCGACCTCGCCCTCGCCCACGTCGCCGATCTGTTCGGGCGATTGCGCGGCGTCGAACGCTACGCCGAGCGACTCGCCAACAGCCCCGAACTCGCGCGCGGTCTGGTGGGCTTGTTCGGTGCGAGCGAGACGCTTTCGAAGACCCTCCTCGCGCGTCCCGAACTGATCGACGCGGTGCTCTCCGGTGCCGCCGGTGCGCCCGACGTCGACGAGGTGACCACCCTCGTTCGCACCGCGGTGTTGCTGTCGGAACGCGATCTCGGACCCGACGACGATCCGGTCGAAGCGGCGCTCTCGGAGATGCGGCGCGTGCAACGCGAGACCACGCTGCAGATCGGTCTCGCGGACATTGCCGGTGTGCTTACGGCGGGCGAGGTCGCGCGCAGGCTTTCATCGCTCGCGGAAGCATTGCTCGAAGCATCGTTCGAACTCGCGGCGAGTGAGATGGCCGAGCGATTCGGACTTCGCGAATCCGCGCAGCGTCCGCTCGACGGTGTCGTTGTCATCGCACTCGGATCGCTCGCGGCGCGCGAACTCGGATACGGCGGGGACATCGATCTCATCGTCTTGTACGACCGCGAAGGCGAGACATCGGGCGGACGGCGCGCAGGCGTGACGATGGCCGAGTTCGTGGCGCGCATCACGCAACGCGCGATGTCGCTTCTCTCGATGCCGCATCCGTCCGGTCCGGGCTACGCAGTCGACACGCGACTCCGTCCGAGCGGAGCGCAAGGGACGCTGGTGGTCTCGTTCGAATCGTTCGCGCGCTACCACGCCGGCACCGCGGGTGGACCGGGCGCCGCGTCGTGGGAGCGCCAGGCGCTCATTCGCGCGCGGTTCGCGTGCGGCGATCCCGATGCGCGCGCCGAAGCCGAAGCGATGATCGCGCGAGCAGCCTACGAGCAGGGCGTCGACGCCGCGGAGATCGCTCGATTGCGGGAACGAATGGAGCGTGAACTCGGACGCGAGACCGCCGAAGAGATCGCGCTCAAGTACGGCCGCGGCGGGCTCGTCGACGTGGAGTTCGCAGCGCAGGCCCTGCAGATGGCGAACGGACGCGACGTCACGCTGCGCATGCCGACGACGCGACGTGCCCTCGCGAGACTGCGCGACGCGGGGCTCCTCGATCCGACGCTCGCGCACGCTCTGCTCGCTGGCGAAAAGCTCCTCCGCAGCACGCTGCTCGCAACGCGACTGGTGAGTGAACGCAGCCGCCTTCGCGTCGGCAGTGCTGCCGCGAGCACCATCGCGCGCAAGCTCGGGTATCGCGACCGCGCGGATCGCAGCGCCGAGGACGCCTTGCTCGCGGATCTGGTCTCCGCGCGCGAGCGTGTACGCAACGCGTTCGCTGCTGTGTTGATGAGCATCGAATAGCAGCGCCCCCGCGCCGTCGTGGTTCTCGCGACGCACCGCGCCACCTGACGTTCGTTCCCACCCGCCCCGCTCGAACGTGGTACGAGCGCCGCGTCTCCCAGGCGAGGAAGCGAGGTAAGTGATGGAGAAACTCGATTCGATCTGGCTCGACGGCAAGTTGGTGCGTTGGGACGACGCGCGTGTTCACGTGCTCACGCACACCCTGCACTACGGCGTCGGCGCGTTCGAAGGGATCCGCGCGTACAAGCGCGCGTCCGGTGAGACCGCGGTGTTCCGTCTGCGCGAACACATCGACCGGCTCTTCGACAGCGCGAAGATCGTGCAGCTCGAGATCCCGTTCGATCGCGACACCATCGCGCGCGCATGCGTCGATGTGTTGAAAGCCAACAAGCTCCCCGAGGGCTACCTTCGTCCGCATCTGTTTCTCGGCGACGAACAGATGGGGCTCTATGCGCCGAACAACTCGGTGCACATCAGCGTCGCGGTCTGGAAGTGGGGCGCGTATCTCGGCGACGAAGCGCTTCGCCGCGGCATTCGCGCCAAGGTGAGCTCGTTCACGCGCGCGCACATCAACAGCACGATGGCCAAGGGGAAGATCTCCGGGAACTACGTGAACAGCATCCAGGCGAAGCGCGAAGTGAAAGCCGCCGGATACGACGAAGCGATCATGCTCGACGCGCAGGGCTACGTGGCCGAGGCCTCGGGCGAGAACATCTTCATGGTGAAGCGCGGCGAACTGCGCACGCCGCCGCTGTCGCAGTGCATTCTCGAAGGCATCACTCGCGATTCGATCATCACGCTCGCCCGCGACAAGGGGCTCACCGTTCGCGAGACACACATCGCGCGCGACGAGCTGTATCTCGCCGACGAAGTCTTCCTGTGCGGCACCGCGGCGGAGATCACGCCGGTGCGCGAGGTCGACAACCGCACCATCGGTCGCGGCTCGATGGGGCCGATCACCGAAGCGCTCCAGTCGCGCTACTTCGACATCGTCCGCGGCAACAGTACCGACCACGCCGAGTGGCGCACGGTCGTCTGACCGGCCCAGCCCGGACGCCGCCGCGACCGGTTCACTC
>CBIHQZ010000003.1:0-27468 GCA_966212315.1 uncultured Myxococcales bacterium | reverse complement strand
CTTCAGCCGCCGGGCCCCAATGCAGCGCGAGGACACATTCGTGACCAATGCTCAGGCGGCAGCGGGGGTGAGGTCAGAACCCGCGCGGACGAAGCGTGGTCTGCGCCGGCGGAACGACCACGTTGCTGTTCGTCGCCGGATGTTCTTCGGGCGCGGCGACGTGCGTCTCGGGAGCCGGCGCGTGCGCCCCGGCGGCTGCGTTGGGTGCGTGACCGCCATGCGAAGTCGGTTGTTCGGCGACCGCACTCGGCGCGCGACGGTGATCTTCCGTCCCTGCACCATGGTGCATTCGAATCGACACACGCTGCTGCATGTTCAGCGTGAGGTCCTGCACGTACACGCGATAGCCATCGCGCCGCGCTTCCAGACGATGCATCTGATCCGAGAACGGCAGCTCGCCATCGAACGGATTGGCGATGCGCGCGTTGTCGAGGAACAGCTCGGCGTCGTCGGGCAGCGTGTGAATCTGGATGGTGACCGTGCGATCCGCAGGGGCGGCGGTGTTGCTCGTCGGATTCGCCGGCGCGGTCGGAGGCGCGGGCGCGATCGGCGGGGCGGGCTGCGCGAGCGAGGGAGGAACCGCGGGCAACGGCGCAACCGCCGCGTGGCTCGTGCTTGCCGGTGCATTCGCGCCTGACGCGGGATGCGCGCCGATGATGCCCGCAACACGCAGTGCGACGACGGTGGCGACCGCCACGAATGCACCGCCACCGATGATGGCCCACGGCGCGCCGCCACGCTTCGTCTGCGGCGCAACCGCTTGCGGCACCTGCACCGGATCGATCGTGCGATCGCTGCCGGTCTGCGACATCGGCACGTTCGGCGCCGAGGTCACCGCTGCCGCGGATGCGAGCAGCGCGAGATTCGTTTGCGCGGGCGGCGCCGTCGCAGCGCGTGCTGCAACGTCGGCGCGCTCGACGGTGGTCTTCACTTCGCGGAATGGCGCGAGCGCGGCTTTGATCTCGTCACACGACTGAAAGCGATCGTCGCGCTTCTTCGCGAGCATCTTGTGCACCATCGCTTCGATCTCGGGCGGGAGATCGGGGCGGTAGTGCAAGAGCGAGGGAGGCGGCGCGGTGCAGATTTTCAGGATCAGCATCGGGAAGCTCTCGTCGTCGAACGGATAGATGCCGGTGAGCGCGCGGAACAGCATCACGCCGAGCGCGTAGATATCGACGCGATGGTCGACGTCCTTCTTCCCCTCGGCCTGCTCCGAGGACATGTAATACGGCGTCCCCATGCGCGCGCCGGTGCGGGTCATCGAGTGCCCGCCGCCTTCGTCGTCCTTGAACTTCGAGATGCCGAAGTCGAGCACCTTCACGAAGTCCGAGTCGCCACTGCGGGTGATGAGATAGACGTTCTCGGGCTTGAGATCGCGATGCACGATCCCCTTGCCGTGCGCGGCCGCGAGCGCGTCGCACACTTGCATCGCGACGTGCACCACGCGCCCGAGCGGCATCGGTCCCGAGTCTTCGATCGCGTGCGCAAAGTCTTTCCCGTCGAGGAACTCGAGCACCATGTACACCGAGCCATCGGGGAATCGCCCCATGTCGGTGACTTCGATGATGTGCTCGTTGCCGATCGACGTGGCCGCCAGCGCTTCGCGATGGAAGCGCGCGACGATCTGCGGATTGGTCGCGAATTGCGCGTGCAGGCATTTGATCGCGACGCGCCGTTTGATCAGCACGTGCTCGCCTTCGTACACCGCGCCCATGCCGCCCTCGCCGAGCAGACGCACGATGCGATACCGATCTTGCAGCACCATTCCGATGCGCGGATCCGCCCCCGGAGTCACCAAATCCTCGCTCATGGCCCGACAACCGTACGGAGCAGAGCGTCGAGGGTCAACGCAACGCGCGAGAATCCGCGTCCGCCCGGCAACTCGGCCTTGTGGTCACGGTCGGCTACCCAATGCGCTGTGGTGGCGAGTCGTGACGCGCCGGCGCAACCGAGACCCGAATGACATCTCCGTCGTGCCAGCCGTCAACGCACGATACGATCCGCGCGCCATGACGATGAAGGCAGTCGCGCTCGTAAAGATCTCGCCGGTGTCCCTCCGTGAAGCCCTTCGCCCCGCCGGTGGAGGCGATCTGCCCGAGCTGGTCGATCGCGGCAGCGGACTGACGTTTCGCCTGAAAGATCTCGAGGACGGCACGCTCGTGAAGCTATCGACCGGGTTCGACGCGGAGCCGTACGAGATCGCTGCCGCACTCAACAAGGCGCTCGGCGGCGTGGCGCGGCTGCATCGCGACGCGCGCGGGATTCTCGTGTTCCCGGATCGAGCGATGCCCGAGGCGCGCCGGTACGACGGTGTGGTCGAAGAGATCGGCGAGCTCGGCGAATGGGTTTCGTTGAGTGCGCAGCCCCCGAAGCCCGCGCCGAAGCCGGCCGCACCGCCGCCCGCGGCGAAGCCGACGCAACAACCGGCAACGCAGGCGGGATTCGGCGGCGCCGGCATGCCCGATCTCGGCGGACTCGATTTCGGCGCGCTCGCGGCGCAGATGCAATCGATGATGAGCACGCTCCCGCCCGAAGCACTCGCGCAGATGCAGCAGTCGGTGATGAGCGGCGATCCCGCACAGATGCAGGCGATGGAGTCGCAGCTGCAAGCGATGCTCGGCGCCGATCGACTCGCGGCGTTGCAGGAGCAGGTGCTCGGTGCGTTCGCGGGCGGGGGCGGACTCAATCCGAACGGCGCGCCGGGTGAGCTGCCCGATCCGTCACAGATGGAAGCGATGCTCGCGCAGGCGCAGGAGCAGGTCGAAGCGCTGAAGCAGTCGAACCCGGCGCTCTACGAGCAATTGAAGAAGCAGGCCGAGAGCGCGGCGAGCGATGACGACGACGCGCGCCCGACCGACCCGCTCCCCAAGAAGTAGCGCGCGCATCCCACGCGCAGTGATCCGATAGCAGTCCTTCGACTGCGCACCTCGCAGACTCGGTGCTTCGCTCAGGATGATCGGGGGATCTCGGTCTCGGGGGTGTTCCGCTCATGGTGAGCCTGTCGAACCACGCGCACCGAGCGCCAGCCCGTCGAACCACGCGCAGTGCGTCCACCGCGCTCCCCTCGGCTACTCCGCGTGCCCGGTCTCGAAGATGAACACGTCGGGCGCCGGCGCGACGTCGGGATCGCCGCCGTCCATGAACTGCGCACACGTCGTCCACTGCCCGTTCATCCCGCACGCCTGCAGCCCCGCGGCTCCGCCATCGGTCGTGCACTGCCGCGAGTCGCCCGGCATGCACTCGCACGCAGGGCTTCCGTCGGGAACGCAGGTCGTGGGTGTGCACGCAGCGAGGAGTGTCGCCGCGAGGAGGGTCACGAACAGGAGTCGCATGGAGAGCGAGGGTACTCGCGCGAACGGAACGCGCCAGATGCGAGTGCGAGGCGGGTGATGCGATGCAGCGTGCGAGTTACTCGGCCGGCAAACGCGCGCGCGCGGCCGCCACCAGATCGACGCCCGTCGCGGCGCGCACCTGCTCGTTCGCGCTGATGATCGAAGCACCGAGCGAGTTCGCGCTCGCGCCACCGCCCATGGTTCCGAGCACCGTGAGTCGATCGACCTGGATGTCCTTCATGGTGCTCGTGAGCTGCTCGAAGATCGGCACCAGTTTCTGCAGCAAGAGCGCATCGCGCGCGCGCGGCCCCGCGCTCTTGTACGCCTCGGCGAGCGCGGTCAGTGCCGATGCACCGGCGCGTCCCTCGGCGATGATCTGCGCGGCCGAGCCCTTCGAGTTCGCCTCGGACTTCTGCTTCGCCGCATTCGCCGGTGCGATCACGTCGGCCTCGAGTCGGCGCCGCACCTGCTCGATGCGCGCGTCCCACGCGATCAACTGCGCGCGCGCTTCCGCGACCTGCGCCACCACTTGACCGCGCACCTCGGCGATGACCGCTTCGCGCTGCGTGCGGCCTTCGATGATGCGTCGCTGGTTCTCTTTCTGCGAGACCTGGATGTCCGCTTCGAGCCGGCCGATCGCCGACTTCATTTCGTTCTGCGCCTTTTGCACCAGCGCACTCGCGCGTGCTCGCAGCTCGCCGATCTTCGCATCGCGCCGCACCAGCGCGCCGCGCACGCGGCCGACCGAAGTGAGATAGCCCACGTCGTCGCTGATGTTCTGGATCTGCAGATTGTCCAGCACGAGCCCCAATCGCTGCAGGTCGCGATCGGCTTCTTCGATGAGCTTCTGCTGGAACACCACCTTCTTCTGGTTGATCTCTTCGGGCGTCAGTTCCGCGATCACGCCGCGCAGATTTCCTTCGAGCGTGTCCTTCGCGACGAACATGATCTGCTGCTGCGTGCAGCCGAGAAAGCGCTCGAGCGCGTTGTGGAGCAACGGCTCCTCACTGGGAATCTTGATGTTCGCGACGGCGAGCACGTTGAGCGGAACGCCTCCGCGCGAGAACGCGTTCGCGACCGACAACTCGATCGCCATGTTCGTGAGCTGCATCCGATCGACCACTTCGAAGAGCGGGATGCGCATCGCGCGTCCGCCACGCACCACGCGGAAGCCGACTTCCTTCCCGTCCGGGGTGCGATGACGGCGGCCCGAGAAGATCAGCACTTCGCTGGGCGAGCAGACGTACAGGTTGCGAAGGATCGTGACGATGATGAAGAACCCGGCGACCAGCAGGGATCCGGCGACGATGGCGAGCGCAATCGGGTTCATCGCACACCTCCGTCGCCCGCATTCGAGAGCATCTGCTGCACGTCGACGCCGGTGAGATCTTTCAGCGTGCCGAGCACCGTCGCGACCGTGGCCGGGTAGCTCGCCGAGAGCGCCGGCAGCGCGCGGCCGTCACCGCAGTCGACCACCTGGATCTCGCCGACCGAGAGATTCTTCACGCGTGCCGCGACCTGCGCGACCAGCGTGTCGAGCTGCGAGAGCACGAACATCTCTCGCGCCTGCGGACCCGCCGCGGTGAGCGCTTCGGTCATCGATCGCATCACTTCGGCCGCCGCCGCACCTTGCTCGCGTCGCAACGACGACACGCCTTGCGCGATCACTTCCGCCGCGTGTCGCTGCGCTTCCGCGGGGAGCACGACTTCGGCAGTGAGTCTCTTCGCTTCGAGCTGCGCGCGCAGCGTCTGCAGTTCCTGTTCGGCCTCGGCGCGTGCCTGTTCCGCAGCGACTTTCGCCTCGCGTTCGACCGACTGCGCCTGCCCTTCGAGCTGCCCGATCAGCGCGCGCAGTTCGTTGGTCTTCTGCGTCACGCCGATCTTCGCGTCGTTCTGCGCGAACTCCGCTTGCTGTCGCGCGGTCGCTTCCTCGAGCGCGACTTCCTGCGCCGCCTGGTTCTCGGCGTTCTCTGCGTCGCGCAGCGCGTTGGCGATCTGCGTGCGACCGATGTTCACCAGATACTGCGCTTCGTCCTCGACGCGCTGGATCTTCAACGTGTCCAGATGCAGTCCGAGTTTGTCGAACACCTGGCTCGAGGTCTCGAGCAGCTTGTTGGCGAACTCGATGCGATCTTCGTTCACCTGTTCGGGCGTGAGCTGCGAGATCACGTCACGGAGCGCGCCTTCGAGAGTCTGCTTGGCGGTGAGCCGGATCGTCTCGGGCGGCAGCGTGAGGAAGCGTTCGACGGCGTTGTACACGTAGCGCGGATCGCTCGTGATCTTCACGTTCGCGATCGCGTGCACATCGAGCGGAATGCCTCCGTGCGAGAGCACCTTCGTCACCGCGAGTTCGATCGGGATGAGCCGGATGTCCATCCGCGCGACGGTCTGCAGGATCGGGATGCGCCAGTGCGAACCGGCCTGGATCACCGTGTAATCCGCGTAGTCGCCGGTCGGAAGTTTGTGGCGCCGCCCCGATACCACCAGCAATTGGTTCGGCCGGCAGATGAAGAGAAAGCTGCGGAGCAGCGCGATCACCACCAGCAGTCCGATCGCGATGGCGACGGCCGCTCCGCCGACGAGCGCGAGCTGCCCGCTGTCCTCGAGTCCCGATGTCAGTCCTGGATCCTGTGTGCCCGCGGTCGTCGTTCCGTA
The DNA here is from genome assembly GCA_966212315.1 of uncultured Myxococcales bacterium. GTDB lineage: Bacteria > Myxococcota_A > Polyangia > Polyangiales > CBIHQZ01. The sequence goes on along the minus strand of CBIHQZ010000003.1, from coordinate 21,481 downwards.
CTGCGTATTCTGCATGTTGCTGCCCTCCTCCCCGAGGGGGAACCGCGAGCGTACACGAGTTGTCCGCGCACGAATCCCGTGACGATGCAGTGCGCGCGCGCGAGACTTCGCGGCGATGAGCGAGACGCGCAAGACGGTCTGCAATCGTGATTGCCCCGATGCCTGTTCGATCGTCGCCACGATCGAGAACGGGCGCGCCACCCGCCTCGGCGGCGATCCCGAGCATCCCGTCACGCGCGGATTTCTCTGCTACCGCACCAGCCATTTCCTCGAGCAGCAGTACAGCCCCGATCGCATCACCACGCCGCTGGTGCGCGAGGGCGATTCGTTCCGGCCGATCTCGTGGGACGCGGCGCTCGATCTCGCGGCGCAGAAGCTCACCGCGATTCGCGCCGAGTCGGGCGCAGCGGCCATCTTTCACTATCGCAGCGGCGGCACGCTCGGAATGCTCCCGATGCTGACCGATCGCTTCTTTCATCACTTCGGTCCCTGCACCTCGAAGCGCGGCGACATCTGTTCGGGCGCCGGCGATGCGGCACAACTCGCGGACTTCGGCGAAGAAGACAGCCACGATCTCTCCGACCTGCTGAACAGCAAACAGATCGTCTTGTGGGGCAAGAACGTCTTCGTCTCGAGTCCGCACACGATTCCCGTGCTGCGTGATGCGCGCGCACGCGGGGCCGAACTCGTATTGATCGATCCCGTTCATCACAAGACGGCAACGCTCTGCCAGCGCTACTACCAGCCCGCGCCGGGAAGCGACTTCGCACTCGCGATGGCCGTCGCGCACGTGATCTTCGCGCGCGGATGGTGCGACGCCGATGCACCGAAGTACTGCGATCACCTTCCCGCGTTCGAAGCGATGGCGCGCGCTCGCACGGTGGATGCGTGGTGTGCGATCGCCGACGTCGAGACCGCTGTTGCGGTCGATCTGGCCGCGCGCCTCGCGCAACGCGGTCCTGCGGCGATTCTGGTCGGGTGGGGCATGGGCCGGCGGGTCAACGGCTCGGCGATCGTGCGCGCGCTCGATGCGCTCTCGGCGATCAGCGGCAACATCGGCATCGCGGGCGGCGGCGTGTCGTTCTACTTCAAGCGACGCCGTGCGTTCGACACGTCGTGGGCGGAAGGTTTCACGCCGGCTCGCACGATCTGTGAACCACTCTTCGGCCGCGAGATTCTCGAGGCGAACGATCCGCCTGTTCGCGCGGTCTGGATCACCGCGGGCAACCCGGTTGCGATGCTCCCCGAATCGGAAACATCCGTGCGCGCGCTCGCGAGTCGTGAGTTCGTCGTCGTCGCCGATTCATTTCTCACGGACACCGCGCGCCTCGCGCACCTGATCCTGCCGACCACGACGCTGCTCGAAGCCGACGACGTGATGGGCGCATACGGTCATCATTACCTCGGCGTCGCGCGGCCGGTGGTCGACCGACCCGACGATGTGCGCAGCGATCTCGAGATCATGCAGGGCCTCGCCGAGCGCACCGGCCTACGCGACGTGATGGCGGGTAGCGCGCGCGAATGGAAGGAGCGCTTCATCGCGAAGAAACTCGGACCGCTCGGCATCACGCTCGATCGCATCGAACGCGAACCGGTGCGCAATCCGCTGGCCGCGCCGGTGCTCTTTGCCGATCGCGTATTTCCGACCTCGAGCGGACGCATGCAGCTGGTGCACGACACGCCCGCGGTGTTGCGCTCGCCGAGCGATGCGAGCTATCCGCTCACGCTCCTGTCGCTCTCCACCGAGAAGTCTCAGTCGTCGCAATGGCCGCGCGTTCCCGACGGACCTGCCACGTGCACCGTCCACCCCGATGCGGCGAACGGCATCGCGCACGGCGTGATCGCGTCGCTCGAGTCGGCAATCGGCGCGATCCGCGTGCGGGTACTTCACGACAGCGCGCAACGACGCGACGTCGCCATCGTTCCGAAGGGCGGTCATCTCCGCAGCGGACGATGCGCCAATGCACTCGTGCGCGCGCAGGTCACCGATGCAGGCGAAGGCGGCGCGCTCTACGACGAGCCCGTGCGATTGCGACGACTCGAACCGAGTGCGTGACAACGTTCAGCGCGTCGGATTCCTTGTCACGAGCGCACTCCCCTCGCGCATCTCGACCACCAGGACTTCTTCGCGCGCCTCGATCGGTCGAGAGTCGTCGGTGATCGCGAGGAGGTCGACGTCCGAGCCCTTTACGTGCACGCGCACCTTGCCGGTCTGTCCGCGCGCGAACGGCACCACGACGTCACCCGACCGCCCCACCAGATCCGCGTTCGTGACGGTTCCGCCGGCACCCGAACGGGCCGCGCGCCGGAAGAGCGTCTGTGCGAATGCGCCCGCCACTGCGCCGACCGCGAGGGAAACCAGCGCCGTCAGTGGTTCGCTCGTGTGTGCGACCGTTCGCAGCAACAGGCCCGTCACGCCACCGAACGCGAGCAGATAGGTCAACGCGCGAATCGACACCATGCGCAGCGCGAACGCGACTGCTTCATTGGTCTCGCCCGCGCTCGCGTCGTGTCCGCCCGCGACATCGCCATCTCCGCCGTCGCCGCCAGCGTCATGGTCCAGTCCGTGATGACCGCCGCCGATCAGCGATGCGCCGAGCATCACGCCGCCGAGGATCATTCCGAACAGGTACGCGTAGAGCACGTCGCGAGTGTCGCGCACGCGCAGACCGACGTCGATGATCGACCGCGCTAGCTACAGCTCGGCACGCAGGGTGATGTTCCCCGCGAACGAAACATCGTCGGCGGGGGGAATGCCGCGGCCGTTGGTGGTCACTCGAAACCCTTCGCGGATGTACGGCGCGAGATCGACCGTCGAGACGACTGTGAAGTCGAGCGTGCGCACACACCCGGGCTGATTCACCGTCGCGATCGTCTGCGGGGCGAGCTGCGACCCGCTCATCGTGCTCTCGACAGTGAGCGTCGCGCTGTCGACGAAGTCGAAGCAATCGCTGTCGCCCGCCGGCTCCGCGGTGGCGGTGATCGCGAATGACAGCGCGCGAAGGCGCACGTGCTGAACCGGGCCGCTGTTGTGAGCGGCTTCCTCGGTCGCGAGATCGATCTGGAGCTGGAACGGATTGATGGCGGACTGTCCGAGCAGCATGCCCGCCGTGTGACCGAACGAGTCGCCCTGTACCGATTGCTCGGCGATGGGGCGAGTGATGTCGAAGCCGATCGCGCCGCTGCCACACGCAGTGAGTGCAGACGAGGTGGCGAGAACGAGAAGCGAAGCGAGTCGGGTCATCGATGCGAATCCTCCGATGGCGGATTGAATCGCATCGTTGCGCGTCGCGCCGTGACGCGCCGCAGTGGCTACTTCTTTTTCGCCGAGGTCTTCTTTGCCGAGCGCTTGCCCTTCTTCGCGGCGGGTTTGTTCTTCGTGAGGAAGTAATCCTCCATCAATCGGAAATAGTGGTCGTGCCATCCCTGTTCGTACTTCACGCCCTGCCCGACGGGGATCTCGGTATGCGTGATCGTAAGCTTGGTGCCCTCTTTCGCCTTCGCGAACTGCACATCGAGCAGCGAGTCGGGATCTTCCGCGGCGAACTCCGTGGTGCGCCACGACTGCACGATTCGCTTGCCGGGTTGGAGCGCGAGCGTCCATCCGTGGATGTATCCGTCCCACGCGGAGTGTCGCGTTCCCACCTTCGCCTGCGCGGTCGCGCCGGCGCCCGTGAATGCCGAGTGCTTCTTGCCGTCGAGCCATGCGGCATAGAGGTCTTTCGGCTGACCGGGCAGGACGGTGCTCAATCGAATCTTGTCCTTCGCCATCGTGATCCCCTCTCGTCTGAGTGTCGTGTGATGGGGCGACGCTAACAGTGGCCAGCTGCGCTGCGCACGCGTTTCGTCGAAGCGCGCAAGGGTTGCAAGGCCGGAACTGCTGACCAACGATGCCCGGACCATGCGAACCACAGGAGAGCCGCCTACAACGCGCATTCGCCCGGCAGCTGTCGCAAACCTTTTCTATCCCGGCTCGGCGTCGGCGCTGAGCCGCACGGTCGACGACCTCCTCGCGCAGGTCGCGACGCCCATCGCTCCCATTCGCGCACCGAAAGCTCTCATCGTTCCTCACGCGGGCTTCGTGTATTCGGGCCCCATTGCCGCGAGCGGATACACGCTCCTGCGTGAAGCCGCGCAGAGCATTCGCCGCGTTGTGATCTTCGGTCCGGCGCATCGCGTCTTCGTGCGCGGTTGTGCACTGCCCGAGGTCGATGCGTTCGAGACGCCACTCGGAACGGTTCCGCTGGATCGCGAAGCTGTCGAGTTCGCGTCGCGCCTGCGTGGTGTGAGCCGCGGCGATCGCGCCCACGCGCCCGAGCATTCGCTCGAGGTGCATCTGCCTTTCCTTCAGCGCGTTCTGGATCGCTTCTCGATCGTGCCCTTCGTCGTCGGTGATGCGTCACCGCGCGACGTAGCCGACTTGATGACGTCACTGTGGGGCGGCGACGAGACACTCTTCGTGATCAGCTCGGATCTCAGCCACTATCTTCCCTACGATCAGGCGCGTCGCATCGACACGGAGACGACCTCGCGCATCGTCGCGCTAGACCCTCGGCCGCTCGACCACGAGCTTGCATGCGGTGCGACGCCGGTCAGCGGACTCGTCCTCACCGCGCGCGAGAAGCACTTGCGTCCGACGTTGTTGGACCTACGCAACTCCGGGGACACCGCGGGGAGTCGCGATCAGGTCGTCGGGTACACCGCGATCGCGTTCCACGCGCCGGAAGCATGAACCACCTTCTCGATCGTCATCAGCAACGCACTCTGCTCGTCAGCGCACGCGCAACGCTCGCGGCTGCGCTCGGTCGAAGCTTCGACGGTGCCGGGGAAATTCGCGATCCGGTGCTCCTCGCGCCGGGTGCATCGTTCGTCACCCTCACGATGAAGGGCGACCTGCGTGGGTGCATCGGCTCACTGGAAGCGCGCCGCTCGCTGCTCGACGACGTGCGCTCGAATGCCCGATCGGCGGCCTTCGACGACCCACGCTTCGGGCCAGTCCGTGCCGAGGAGTTGCATCATCTCACCATCGAGATCTCGCATCTCTCGCCGCTCGAGCGTGTGCACGTCGCGAGCGAACGCGACGCCATCGCACAATTGCGTCCCGGCATCGATGGCGTGATGGTTCGTCACCGCGGGCGCCGCGGGACGCTCTTGCCGCAAGTGTGGGACGACCTCGCGGACCGCGGTGAGTTCCTCGCCCACGTGAAGCGCAAGGCCGGGCTCCCGGCGGCGTTCTGGGACGAACACATCGAGCTGTATCGCTACACCGTTGCGCACTGGTCCGAGGCGGATTCGCATCTGCGCGACGCAGCGAACGAGGTGATGCCGTGAGTCGCGTCGAGAACTATCCCGCGCAATGGTGGCACCGCACCGACGACGGGCGCATCCGCTGCGATTTGTGTCCGCGTGACTGCACGCTGCAAGAGGGCCAGCGCGGCTGGTGCTACGTGCGCATGCGCGAGAACGATCGGATGGTCCTCACGACCTACGGACGTTCGTCGGGCTTCTGCCTCGATCCGATCGAGAAGAAGCCACTCAACCACTTCCACCCCGGGAGCAGCATCCTTTCGTTCGGCACCGCCGGGTGCAATCTCGGCTGCAAGTTCTGCCAGAACTACGACATCTCGAAGTCGCGCGCCGACGACACGTTGCAACAGAGCGCCACGCCCGATGCAATCGCCGACGCGGCGGTTCGAGCCGGCGCGAAGAGCGTCGCGTTCACGTACAACGACCCCGTCATCTTCGCGGAGTACGCGATGGACGTCGCCGATGCATGCCACGCGCGCGGGGTGAAGGCGGTGGCAGTCACCGCGGGCTACATGCACGACGAACCGCGTCGCGCGTTCTACGCCAAGATGGATGCCGCGAACGTCGATCTCAAAGCGTTCAGCGAAGACTTCTACTGGAAGGTCACCAGTTCGCATCTGCAGCCGGTGCTCGACACGCTTCGCTACCTTCGTCACGAGACCGACGTGTGGTTCGAGATCACGACGCTGCTCATTCCCGGCAAGAACGACTCGGACGACGAACTCGCCGCGATGAGCGACTGGATCGCGAAGAACCTCGGCACCGACGTGCCGCTGCACTTCACCGCGTTCCATCCGGACTTCAAGATGCGCGACATCGAGGCCACGCCCCCGGCGACGCTTCGACGCGCACGCGACATCGCGCGACGTGCGGGCTTGCGGCACGTGTACACCGGCAACGTTCATGACTCGGACGGTGGAAGCACGTACTGCGCGGGGTGTAACGCGCAGCTGATCGAACGCGATTGGTTCGAGATCGGCCGCTATCAGGTCACCGCGACCGGCGCATGCGCTGCGTGCGGCGCCCAGCTCGCGGGGCGTTTCGACGGCCCGGCGCAGCGCTTCGGACGGCGGCGTCTCCCGCTGCATCTCGGCGCGTAGAACAAAATCCGCAACCTCGGTCGGCGCGCGGCGATACGGGCAACATCGCCGTGAGTACCGCCAACGAAAACGACACGTTGATCGATCGACTCCCGGAAGTCGGGGAACGCTGGGGGAGCTACGTACTCGACGAACGGATCGCCTCGGGAGGCATGGCCGATGTCTTCCGCGCGCGCCGCGTCGGAGCCGCATCGTTCTCGCGCCAGGTCTGCCTCAAGCGCATGCATGCGCACCTCGGTCTCGAACCCGAGATGGTCACGCTCTTTCTCGACGAGGCGCTGATCGGTTCGAAGCTTCGCCACCGGAACATCGTCGCGGTCGAAGATCTGGGCGAACACGAGGGGCGCTTCTTCCTCGCGATGGAGTACGTGAACGGCGTCGATCTCCGCGCGATCCAGAAACGCGCGAAGGAGAGCGCTCGCTGCGTTCCGGTCGAGGCCGTGGCCTACATCGCGAACGAACTGCTCTCGGCTCTTCACGCAACGCACACCGCGATCGATCCCGACACCAAGCGTTCTTTGCAGGTCGTCCATCGCGACGTCAGTCCGCAGAACGTACTGGTGGCCTACAGCGGGCAGGTGAAGCTCGCGGACTTCGGCGTGGCTCGTGCGGAGGGCCGGCGTCGCGTCACCGAGTCACGCGCGGTGTGCGGAAAGATCGGGTACATGCCGCTCGAACAAGCATCGGGTGTCGTCGTCGATGCGCGGGCGGATCTCTTCGCGCTCGGCGTCACGCTCTTCGAATTGCTCACCGGGCGACGTCCCTTCACCACCGAGCAGAACCGCCCGACGCGCGAGCAGGTGTTGGCTGCGATGATGAACGATCAGCGTCCGCGGCTGCGCGATCTCCGGCCCGACGTTTCGCCCGCGTTCGAGTCGCTCATCGATGCGATGCTGGTGGTCGCGCCGCAGCGCCGACTGCCGAGTGCGCTCGTGGGGCTCGAATTGCTCGATCGCGTCACCGAGCGGCTGCGCGGGGGCCGCATTCTGGTCGAGTGGCTCGCCACGCTGTTCCCGGGTCAGTCCAGCGTCGCGACCCTGTCCCGCAATGCACTCGCGATTCCCGCCGCGCTCCCCACGCCGCGACCGGGCGCGCATGCGAGCGCCGCCGTTACGTTGATCGAAGCGCCCGCGTCGCCGTCACCGGAGCACGTCGTCGAACCGACCCGCCAGATCCGACGTCGCGCGCACGTGATGCTCGCCGACGGGCCGATTGCGAGCGGCACGGCGAAGCCCGCGACGGCGCTCCCGCGTGCGGATGTCCTCAATCCCGCGTCGATCACCGGAGTCGAGACCCGCAGCCTCGCGCCCGCGTCGAATCACACGCAGACCGCCGCGGCGCTGCTGTTCGCGGCCGTTGCATCGTGCGTGCTGACCATCGCGCTGCTTGCTCGTTTCTCCGCGCCGCGCAGCGGAGTAGCGCCACGCGAGGTGGTGCGCGCCGTGGAGCGAAAGAACGTCGTCGCGTCGATCGCGCCCGTCGTTGCATCCGTGTCCGCTCCTGTCGTTGCGCCGCTCGCACCGTCCCCCGTCGAAATCGCCCGCCCGACTATCGCGCGCTCGTCGCGCACGCACGTCACGCGGCATGGCGAATCATCGAGGGTTCACCCGTTCGCAGCGCCCATGATGACAAGCGTGTCCGTCGCGGCGATGGCCGCGCGAAGCGGCTCTCTTCGCGTAGTGGTCCTCCCGTGGGGCGATGTCGAAGTCGACGGCGAGCGGCGTGGACGCGCACCGATCGTGTTGGATCTGCCCGCCGGGATGCATCGCGTTCGCGTGACGGGCGCCGTCAATCGCATCGATCAGGTCGACGTGCGCGCCGGTCAGACCACCGTGCTCCACGTCGACGAGTCGTAGTCGCTACGAGGGATCGCCGCTGTCCTTCGCGCGCGGGAGTGCGAGATCGGTCTTCTCCATCGAGAGGCCGGCTTCGTCCGCCTTGCGCGATTCCGAGCGGCGCTTCGCTTCGAACAATCGCAGCCCCTGATCGGTGACCTTCCCCACTGCCGGTGCATCGGGCACGCGCATCTCGGGGGGCGGTTCGTCATGCGCTGCGGCATTCGCCATCGCGGCCTGCTTCAGCGCCCGCAACGCCGCGCTCTCGGCCACGCGCTTCTCGAAGTCGATCTTCCAGTCCGCGAGGGTGCGGAACTCGTAACTCGGGTCGTTCGGGTCGTGGATGATCTTTTCGACGATGGCGTCGCGTGACACGAACATCGGCGCGAGTTCCGCCGGGTCGTAGGCGTTCCCGCGGTCGAACAATCCGCCGCAGATCTGCCGCACGGAACAACTCGAGCACGCGTCCGAATAGATGTGCTCCCAGTCGGTCTGCCGCACCGTCTGCTTCGCATCGAGGAAGTGCACGATGCGCTCCTCGCCCTTCACGATCTTGCGCGTCTCGGTGCTCGCCCACGGGAACTCGCCCATATAACAGAGCGGCACCTTCTCGACGCGGAACGTGCGCCCGCTCTGATGGAGCAGTCGCAACGCGCGATGGAGCGAGACTTCGAAGTCGGCGAGACGCGGCGTGAACTGCGATTGATTCACCTCGGCACGTCCCATCGACGGATCGAGGTTGTTCCATACGAAGTGCCGGATGTGCGGGTGATGCTTCAGCCAGTGGCGAATGTTCTCGTCGAGATGATCCGCGTTGAGCCGATTGATCACGCAATTGATGTTCACTTCGATGCCGAAGCGATTCGCGTTCTCGACGGCGGCGAAGGCCTTTTCGAGCGTGCCGGGCATGCCGCGCAAACGCGCTTCGACATCGGGCCGCACCGAATAAACCGACACGTGCGCGAGCTTCAATCCGGCTTCTGCCATCTCGCGCGCGAAGTCCGGGTCGGCGAGGCGCCAGCCGTTCGTGATCATGCGGACATGAAGCCCGCGCTCTGCCGCGTAGGCCGCGACGCGCGGCAACTCGGGATGAAGGCTCGGTTCGCCGCCGGTGAGAATCACGCCGAAATAACCGCGCTTCACGAAGTCGTCGACGAGCACCGCCATCGAGTCGAACGTGTGCGTGTACGGCGTCGTCGGGTTCGAGCAGAACCCGCAGAAGTGATTGCAGTGCCGGACGACCTGGATGTACCCGATGTTGGCCACAGTGCGTCCGCGCGGGAATTTCCGCTGCGAAACGAATCTATCGTGCGGTCATCGCGTCAGCAAGGAAGCGATCGCACTCGATCGCCCGCTGAGTCGGCGGGGCATGCTCGTGCGTGTGTTCGACGTAGCGATGGCCATCGAACCGTCCTAGGGTGGGACGACTGCGCCGGAGGAGCTCCGGTGGAGATCGAAGATGCCCTTCGCACGCGCGTTCGCCGGTTGGAATCGTCCGCTCCTCCACGCCGCGGTCGAGCATGCGCGCGAGCGATATCTCCGCGACGGGCGGCTCGATCTGCGAAACGTGGTGTTCGCGGTGCCGGGCGCGCGCGCAGGCCGGCGTCTGCTCGAGCTGCTGGTGTCGAGCGCGGACGCTGCGCACGCGGTGCTCGTTCCGCCGCGCATCGTGACGGCCGGCGCACTGCCCGAGATGCTCTTCGAAGACAACGCGCGCGTCGCCGATGCGGTCGTGCGGAACATCGCGTGGGTGCAGGCGCTGCAGTCGGTAGGAGCCCACGTGCTGTCGCCAGTGCTTTCCGACGTACCACGCGCCGACGACTGGCTCGGATGGTCGCTGCTCGGCGAAGTGCTCGATGCGCTTCACATCGAACTCGCCGGTCACGAGCTGGACTTCAAGGACGTCGCGCAGCGCGGCATGGCGCTCGAGACGTTTCAGGATCAACCGCGCTGGATGGCGCTCTCGGCGGTGCAAGGCGAGTACGTGCGGAAGCTCGAGCAACTCGGTTTCGACGATCCGCAGCTGCGACGTGCGCGCGCGATCGAGATGGATCGATGCAGGCTCGACGGCGACCTGCTGCTGATCGGGCTCGCGGAGATCCAGCCGGTGACGCGGCACCTGCTCGATGCCGTCGCGAAGGACACGGACGTCACCGCGCTGATTCATGCGCCCGAGGAGTTCGCCGATCGATTCGACGCGCACGGCTGCATCATCGCGACGCGTTGGTCGGAGCATCCGATCGCGCTCACGGACGATCAGCTCGACATCGTCGATCGCCCGATCGATCAGGCCACCGCGGTGCTCCGTGCGATGGCGCGCTTCGAGTCGCGTTTCGCGCCGCAGGACATCGTGATCGCCGTGCCGGACGAGCGCGTGATCCCGCATGTGCAGCAGCAACTCTCCGGCGCCGATGTGCCGGTGCGTGCATCGGCCGGAACCCCACTCGCGCAGACGCGCACGCTGCGGCTCCTCGCGACGGTTGCCGACTACCTCGAACACGGAAGGGTCCGGGACTTCGCCGCGCTGGTGCGCCATCCCGATCTCGAGACTGCGCTGCGTGCGAACGTGCGTGCGCTGTCGCGAGGCGATTATCTCAGCGCGCTCGACGAGTACATCGGCGAGCACGTCCCCGCGCATCTGCCCGCCACGTGGATCGCCGACGTCCGCGCGGTGGAGCGAGCGCCATTGTTGACCGCGCTGCGAAGGGCAATCGATCCGTTCGTCGCGAACCTGCGAGGTCCCGCGCGCGCGTTGCGATCGTGGTCACGGCCGCTGCTCGATCTGCTCGTGTCGGTGTACGGGAGCGAAGCGCTCGATGTGCGGCGCGAACGCGATCGCGCCGTACTCGAAGCATCGGCGGCGGTGCGCGACCTGTTCGACACGCTCGAACCGATTCCGAACACTGCGCTTCCGAGCGTCGACGCCGCGGCTGCCATTCGCTGGGTCGAACGCCAGCTCGCGCGCATCGCGATTCCACCCGCTGGTGACGAACCTGCGGTCGAGTTGCTCGGATGGCTCGAGATCCCCCTCGACGACACACCGGTGCTCGTTGCGACGGGCATGAACGAAGGGATCGTTCCCGAGTCGGTGAACGCCGATCAGTTCCTTCCCAACACGCTGCGCAAACATCTCGGTCTCGTCGACAACGATCAGCGCCACGCGCGCGACGTGTTCGCGTTGCAGCGCATGCTCGCATCGCGCGAGCGCGTTCAATTGGTGAGTGCGCGACGCACTGCCGAAGGCGATCCGCTGGCGCCGAGTCGGCTGCTCCTCGCGTGCGAACCCGCGGTGCTCGCCGCGCGGGTGCGCGCGTTCTATCGCCCCGATCCCGCGGCGCCCGTGCTGGTGGCGAGGGGGGCGTTCTCGCCGACCGTGTTGCAGTCGGAGTTCCGGATCCCGCGGCCGCGCGCGCTGGAGAAGCCGTTCACGAATCTCCGGGTCACGCAGTTTCGCGACTATCTCGCGTGCCCGTATCGCTTCTATCTCAAGCACGGACTCGCGCTCGATGCGCTCGACGACACCGCCGTGGAACTCGATGCCGCGCGTTTCGGGACGCTCGCGCACGCGGTCCTCGAAGACTTCGGCAAGCACCCTGCGCGCGACGAGACCGACCCGCGCGAAGTGCGAGCGTTGATCGACGCGTTGCTCGACGGCGTGATCGTGCGGCGATTCGGCGACGACGCGGGGCCGGCGGTGCGCGTGCAGATCGAGCAGCTTCGCATGCGTCTTCGCGAGTTCGCATCGTGGCAGGCGAACTGGGCACGCGAGGGGTGGCGCATTCTCGCGGTCGAGTCGGGTCTCGAAGGCGCTTCGCTCACGGTCGGTGACGTGACGATGGGCGTGCGCGGTCGCATCGATCGCGTCGATGTGAACCCGTCTCGCGGCGAATGGATGGTGTTCGACTACAAGACCTCGGACACGCCGAAGTCGCCCGAGTCCGCGCATCGCAAGAAGGGCGAGTGGGTCGATCTGCAACTGCCGCTCTACCGCCATCTCGCGGACCGGCTCGATTGCGCGGTGCGTGCGCGCGAACTCGGCGCCGCGGGTCCACCGTCGGTGGCGTATCTCCAGCTCCCGAAAGTGGGCGGCGCGGTGCGCGATGCGACGCCGAAATGGACCGATGCGGATTACGACGATGCGATCACCGCCGCGCAACATGTGGTGCGGAAAGTCGCCGCGAACATCTTCTGGCCGCCGAAGATGCCGCCCCCGCCGTTCAGCGAAGTCTTCGCGCCGATCACGCAGGACGGGCAGCTCGGCGCCGAAGTGATCGACGTCGTCGAACACGTCGAGGGCATCGAGGAGCCGCGCGGATGATTCGCGAAACGCAGCCGCGATTTCCGCACGTCGCCATTCGCGCCTCGGCCGGCGCGGGCAAGACCTACCAGCTCACCAATCGCTTCGTCGCGCTCCTCGCACGCGGCGAACATCCCGACCGCATTCTCGCGACGACATTCACGCGCAAGGCCGCCGGCGAGATTCTGGGCCGCGTGCTGCTGCGTCTCGCGGATGCCGCGGACGATCCCGCGAAGTGCGCGGCGCTCGCGGCACAGATCGAAGAGCCTTCACTCACGCCCGAACGCACCGCAGCGATGCTCGTGCGACTCGCTCGCTCGCTCCATCGATTGCGCATCTGCACGCTCGACAGCTTCTTCGGCGGCCTCGCCGGAACGTTCACGCTCGATGTCGGGCTTCCGCCGACGTACAGCATCGTCGAAGACAACGCGGACGAGCGCCTGCGCTTCGATGCGATCGACGCGACGCTCCGCGAACAAGGCGTGCAGCGCACCGTCGATCTGGTGCGACTGCTCGGTCGCGGCGATCTCTCGCAGCGCGTGAGTGCGCAGGCCGGCGAACTGGTCGGCGATCTTCATTCGCTCTATCTCGAGTCGCCGAAAGAAGCGTGGCACCGGTTCCCCGCGATCGCGACTCTCGAGCGCGACGCGCTCGGCGCCGCCATCGAAGCGATCGCTGCGTTGCAGCTCGGCAAGGGTCTCGCGCGCGGTCGCGATGGCGACATCAAGCGCTTGTCCCTCGGCGCGTGGAAAGAGTTCCTCGACAAGGGTCTGGCCGCGGCGCTGTTGTCGGGCACACGCACGTACTCGCGGGTCGAGATCCCCGACGACGTCGCGGACCGATATCGCGCGGTGATCGATCACGCACGCGCACAACTGCTGCGCATCCTCGCCGACCAGACGGGGGCCACGTACTCGCTGCTCGACGAGTTCGACACGCACTACCGCCGGCTGCAGGCCACCTCGCGCTCGCTGCGCTTCGAAGACGTGACGCGCGCGCTCGCCGGGCGTGCGATTCGAGGTCGGCTCGACGAGATCTACTACCGGCTCGACAGCCGCATCGCACACCTGCTGCTCGACGAGTTCCAGGACACTTCGCGCATCCAGTGGCAGGTGCTGCGGCCTTTCGCCGAGGAGGTCGTCGCGCACGGAGACGACTCGCGTTCGTTCTTCTGCGTCGGCGACGTCAAGCAGGCGATCTACGGCTGGCGCGGCGGCGCGGCCGAGATCTTCGAAGCGCTCGACACGCAGCTCCCGACGCTCGAATGGCAGCCGCTCGACCAGAGTCGCCGCTCGTCGCCGGTGGTGATCGACGCGGTCAATCGCGTCTTCGCGTCCATCGCGACGAACAAGGCGCTGGAGCAGTTCACGCCGGGCGCCGAGAGCTGGTCGCGAGGGTTCTCGACGCACTCGACCGCGCTCACGGATCTCACTGGTCAAGTCACCTTGACTGTCGCGCCGGAGCCCGGCGAGGGCGAAAAGCAGGTGCACGTCACGCTGCGACATGCCGCCGAGCGGGTTGCGAAGCTCTGTCGCGATTGGCCCGATCGAACGATCGGCGTGCTGGTGCGGAAGAACAGCGCGGTGGCCCGTCTCATCTTCGAGCTGCGCAAGCGTTCGGTGCCTGCGAGTCAGGAAGGCGGCAATCCCCTCACGATCTCGCCGGCGGTCACGCTGCTCTTGTCGGCGCTGACCCTCGCGGATCATCCGGGCGATCGCGTGGCGGCGTTTCATGTCGCGAACTCCGTGCTCGGGCCGCATCTGGGACTCGGGCGCGGGAAGAAGGCGCAGACGCATTCGGTGTCGCATCGGATTCGCGACGACCTCGCGACGCTGGGTTACGGCGTGGTGCTGGAGTCGTGGGCGACAGTGATCGCACCGCAATGCGATCAACGCGATCTCGATCGCGTCGAGCAATTGCTCGCGGTGGCGCATCGCGAGGCGCCGATGGCGACTGCGCGCGTGGCGGACTTCGTCGCGCGCGTGAGGCAACTGCGCGTCGACGATCCGTCGGCCGCCAAGGTGCGCGTGATGACCGTGCATCAGGCGAAGGGACTCGAGTTCGACATCGTCGTGCTTCCCGATCTCGAAGATCGCGTCGTGCGTCGTGGTTCGACGCGGGTGTTCACCGAACGCAACGCACCGGACGAACCGGTTTCGCGTGTGGTGCGCTACGCGGACAGCACGATGGCCGCGGCGTTTCCCGATCTCGCTTCGATGCGCGACGAGCACGAGCGCCAGGCGGTGCGCGAGTCGTTGAGCGTGTTGTACGTCGCGGTCACGCGCGCGGTGCACGCGCTGCATCTCATCGTCGCGCCGATCGGCGATGCCATTCCTGCAACGTACGCGGGCATCGTCCGCGCGGCGCTCGCACCCGGCCTCGCGGCCCTTCCCGAGGCGACACTCTACGAGACGCCCGAGGAGCTGCGCATCGTCGAGATGGCTCGGCCCGCGAACGCACCGCGGAGGATTCAGTTGCCCGCGCGGATTCCACTGGCGAAGCCGCCGGCCCGGCGCGAACGCAATCTGAGCCACGTGACGCCATCGCAGCTCACCGAGTCCGAGAGCGTGAAGCTCACCGACGTACTCGCACGCGACCGTCAGGGTTCGATGCGACGTGGATCGCTCGTGCACGCATGGCTCGAGTTGATCGAGTGGATCGACGATGGCGTTCCCGACGATGCCGCGCTCGATCGTGCCGCCGCATCGCTGCGCATTCCGGTCGATGAACGCGATGCGATCCGTAGCGAGTTCCGCGATGCGCTCGGACGCGATGCGGTGCGTGCGTGGCTTCTGCGCGATTCGTACGTCACCGAGCGCGGCGACGGCGCGACGTTCGAAGTGGCGCGTGAGCTGCCGTTCGCGGTGCGCGACGGCAATGCCGTCCTGAGCGGAACGTTCGATCGCGTGGTGCTCACCCGTCGCGGCGGACGACTCGTTCATGTCGACGTGATGGACTTCAAGACCGACCAGGTTCTGTCACGCGATGCCGCACACGCGCGCGCCAGGGTTCATGCGCCGCAGCTTCGTGCCTATCGTCGTGCAGCCCAGCGGATCTTCGATGTGCCCGCGACCGCGATCCGTACGCGCATGTTGTTCCTGGTGGCCGGCACGAGCGTGGACGTCGACGCGTAGCGGGTGACACGGAGGGCGTGTCCGAGCGGCCGCATCGCATGGATTCCGCGCTGGAAAACGCGTGTTTCTCGGCGGCACACCGGTTGCGAAGTGACCGCGCCATGAAGCCGCGCTTCTCGATCCCCGCGCCCGTCGCAACGATGCTCCGACTCACCCTCGCGATCACCACGTTCCTTCTCGCGGCTCGCACTGCGCACGCGGACGATCCCGCGCATGTTCGGGTGCGACTTCATCCGCGCGCCGACGGCGCGACGTTCGTCGACATCGCAGTGACCGGAACCGAAGCCCCGATCCGCCTCGTGCGACGCGTCGCCGGTACGTGCGTGCTCGACGAGCAACTCGCGGACGGCGCGGTCGCCGGCATCACGTGTGACGGCGGCGTGCGCTTCGAAGTGCGGCGCGAGCGAAGTGACGTGACGGTACGTCGCACCACGCCCGAGCCGGATGCGACTGATCCGTGGACGGTCATGGCGCGCACGACGATCACGCGCGACGCGGCATTGGTGCTCGATGCACCCGCGGCGCCCGCACGAGTGGCAGCCCGTCAGTAGAAACAGAGCGCGCGCAGGATCGCTGCGCGAACGCGGGTTCGCAGACGCGGATGGTGAACCACTCGGATCCGTCGGCGTGGAAGTCGTAGTTGCATGCATCGAAGCGATTCACACGATGCGCCAACAGCGGCGGTCGAGCTGCACGCGTCGATGACGAAGTCGCACCGTCGAACACGCCGTTCGACGTGGACACGGCGCGGCTGGCGATGCTTGAATCGCCGCCGAAGTCGCACGATGAAGCGCCCGCGATACATCGTCGTCGAAGGTCCGATCGGCGTCGGAAAATCGACCCTCACCAAGATTCTCTCGCAGCGCCTCGGTGCCCGAACGGTCTTCGAAGTCGTCGAGGAGAATCCGTTCCTCCCGCTGTTCTACAAAGACCGCGAGAAGCACGCGTTCCAGACGCAGATCTTCTTTCTGCTCTCGCGCTTCAAGCAGCAGCAGGCGCTCTTCCAGCAAGACCTCTTCAATCAGGTCACCGTCAGCGACTACCTCTTCGCGAAGGACCGGATCTTCGCGTCGCTCACGCTCAGCGCCGCCGAGATGTCGCTCTACGACCGCGTATTCGAAGGGCTTGCACCGCGCGTCGACAAGCCCGACCTGGTGATCTACCTGCAGGCGAACATCGACGTGCTGCTCGGTCGCATCAAGAAGCGCGCGCGTGAGTTCGAGAGCGACTTCGACGCCGACTACCTCGCGCAGCTGTGCACCGCGTACAACGAGTACTTCGGGCGCTACACCGACACGCCGCTGCTCGTCGCGAACACCGACGAAGTGAACTTCGTGACGGATCAGGCCGAGGTCGCGCGATTGCTCGAGACCGTGGATGCGCTCGACAACGGCGTGCGGCACTACGTGCCGGCGACCGTCCGCGCGTCGGCGTAGGTCCGCTCGCGTCAGTTCGCAGCGCCTCGCTCGGCTTCGTAGTGCACGCGGAAGATGCGCCCGCCGTCGTCGTCGGCGATGAGCACGTCGCCGTTCGCGGTTTCGACGAGGCCCACCGGGCGGCCGAACACGTGGCCTTCGGCATCGCGCCATCCCGTGACGAAGTCTTCGATCTGCGACGTCGGACGCCCCGCCGCGAACCGCACGCGCACTACGCGGTAGCCGACGGGGACGGTGCGATTCCACGAGCCATGCAGCGCGACGAGCGCATCGCCGGCCATGTCCGCGGGGGCGTGATTGCCCGAGTGGAAGATCAAACCGAGGGCCGCGACGTGTGCACCGAGCGCGAGGTCCGGAACGACGGCGCGGGCAACGAGGTCGGGTCGCTCACCGCGACGGCGCGGGTCTTCGTGCGGGCCGAAATAAGCGTAGGGCCAGCCGTAGAACGCACCGTCGTGCACTTCGGTGAGGTAGTCGGGAACGAGGTCGTCGCCGAGTTCGTCGCGTTCGTTCGCCACCGTGAAGAGCGCGTGTGTCGTCGGGTGGAACGCGAGGCCGACCGGATTGCGCAAGCCGCCGGCATAGACGCGTCCGTTGGCGCCGCTCGCGTCGTAGATGCTGATCGCGCCGCGACGCGGATCACGCTCGACCGAGACGTTGGTTTCCGATCCGACGGTGACGAACAGATGATTGCCATCGGGCGCAAGGACGACGTTGCGCGTCCAGTGCTGGTGATAGCCGTGCCCCGGGAGTTCGATGATCGATTGCGCGGCGCCGGTCGCGCGCAGATCACCGGGCGCGTAGGGGAAGCGCACGACGGCGTCGGTGTTCGCGACGTAGAGCGCGCCGCGCGCGGGATCGAACGCGAGACCGAAGGGTTGGTTCAATCCGTCCGCGAAGACCGTGCGCATCTCGGGGGTTCCGTCGTTGTCGGCGTCGCGCAGCACCCACACCCGGTTCCGATTGTGTTCGCTGACGAAGATGTCGCCGTTCGGCGCGCGCGCGAGCCAGCGCGGTTCGCCGAATCCGCCCGCGAAGAGACTCACCCGGAATCCCGGCGCAGCGGTGAGCACCGGCGGCGTGTCGCGGCGGATCACGTTCGGCGGATTGCGCGCCGAGTGCGTGGCGAACGGAGCTGGAAGCGTGATCGGTCCGGTCGGCGTGGGCTGCACGACGGCTGGGTCGTCGCGATGCTCGCGTCCGCGTGAATCGAGCGCGGCGGAGCGGCGCGAACACGTAGAGCTCGAAAGCGAAACGACGAGTGAAGCGAGTGCGAACGCGCGGTCGTGCATCGCGAAGCAACGTAGCAGTGCGCGGTCGAATGCGATGCGACGGGGGCCAGCGCGACGCGTCGGTGATGGCGCGCAGAGTGAGCGAAGAAAAATCGCAGCAGCAATTTTGCGGGCGCATGTGGCGATCGTTTAGAGGGGAATCCCCTGGATCGTGTGACTGCGGCGCGCCTTCGGCGTCGCGTGCAGACCGCGATCGAGGTGTGTGTGCGTGCCGGCGGCGCGCGCGAAGGCACGGGTGTGTCTTCGAGCGAACGAGGCCGGGTGGGTGAGTTGCCGCGAGCAGGAGGTAGGTCGGATGGAGGAGCAGGCGGTCTCGGTGGCGATGAACGACAGCGATCTCGAAGGCGGGATCGGAATCGATTCGAACGACGAAGAGTCGTCGCGCAAGTCGCGAGTGCGCGCGCGGACGATCTCGATCAAACGGCTCTCGAAGCGCGAACTCGAGCGCGGTCGATTGCTCTATCCCGATGTCGATGTGCCGCGACCGATGGCGCGCGTCGACTGCGTGCAGGGAACGAACGCCGAGCGTCCGTGCCCGTTCGTGTCGTGCAAGCACCACTTGTATCTCGACGTGAACCCCCGCAACGGCGCCATCAAACTGAACTTCCCCGAGATCGAAGTGTGGGACATGCCCGAGACCTGCGCGCTCGACATCGCGGATCGCGGTGGCGTCACGCTCGACGAGGTCGGCGAGATCATGAACCTCACGCGCGAACGCGTGCGTCAGTTGGAGACGCGCGGGCTCGCGAAGCTCAAGGCGCTGAACGAACTCGCGGCGCTGCAGGACTACATCGACTAGTCACGAGGTGAGGGACGGGCGGGGCGCAGGCACGTCACGACGTGCCACCACAGCGCGATGGCAAACGCGCCACCGCAGCCGCGAAGAAGAACGCGCGCTAACCCGGCGTGACGCAGCCACCGAGTTCGAAGATCAACCATTCGAGAACGCGCTCTTGCGGCGTGAGTCCGCCCGTCGTGGTGCTGTTGGTGTGATACGACGTGAACACCACGCGTCCGCATCCGCCGCCGGTGCCGCTGTACTGCGCTTCCGCGGTGAGCGGATGATCGGCCGCCGGGAGCAACGCGCCGTTCGGTTGCCGATATTGCGCGGAGGCGTGCACCCACGTCGTCGCGTTTGCACCCACCGTATCGATCGCGCCCCATGGGTTGAGAAACTCGGTGAGCTGCACGTGATTGTTCGGCAGCAGCGCGCCGCGACCGCTCATCCACGCGAGCAGATCCGGATCGTCGATGATCCCTTCGTACGAACGCGGCGTCGCACGTGAGCCGCCGAGACCGACGTCGGCCGGGTCGTTGCCGTTCTGCGCGAGGGTGGTGCCGCCGGCGAAATTGAACGCTGTCGGGAACGGACGCTGGATCACGCCGTACGAGAGATCCGATGCGTACAGACGACCTCCGGCTTGAAGGAATCCCTGCAGTCCGCTGATCACGTTCTGCGGAAGCACCTGCCAGGTGTGGAACTGTCCGAGCGAGCCGCAGGGCAAGAGAACCATGTTGTATTGCGCGATGCGGGCGGGATCGGCGAGGAGCTGACCGAGTGGGCACGCACTGATCGCGCTCGACGACGAGGCGCTGCGGCAGCCGTCCATCATGTCGAACTCGGTGATGCCGATGCGCGTGAGGACCGTGGCGATGTCGTCGTTGACCATCGTCGCGACGAGGATGCGCGGAAACGAAACGTCGGTGCCCGAGCGTCCGGGGAGCGTGGTCTGCGCGGCGGTGAGCGCTTGCGGCATGCACCCGGAGGTATCGAGTCGAACGATGCGACGGAAACGGCCCTTCTGGATGACGAGATTCACCGGACCGCCGTCGTCGTACGCGTGCGAGATCGTGAAGCGTCCATCGGCGCCGGTGGTCGCGAAGCCGAGCGCCTCGGGCGGGACCTGACACGAGTCGCAACCGACACCCGGTGAGATCGCAGCGGGCTCCGTGGGCGTGACGTACACCACCGCGCCGAAGATCGGATCCTGCCCGTTCGGCGAGAGAACGGTGCCGGTGAGTTCGGTGCCCATTCCCGGGCAGACCATGTGATCGCCGGCATCGGTGCCGGTCGATCCATCGCGGCGCGCGCCATCGCTCGCCGCATCCATTCCGCCGCTGCCGTCGAGCGCAGAACCATCGCGGGTGCTGCCATCGCCGCTGCCGTTGGTGTTCGGCCCGCACGCGGCGGTCGTGAGCACGATCGCGAACGAGAAGAACGTCGAGCCGAGTGAAGCGAGCCGTCGAGTTGCTGGCGTCATGGAATTCCTCGGGGAAGGAAGCGTTGCGCGCGGTGGGTTCAGCTTCGCAGAACTCGGGACCGGTGGCGACGATTGCAGACGGATCGGCATGCGCGGCCGGTCGCGAATCTCGCCGCGATTGCAAAGCGCCCCGGTGCTCGCGAAGAATCTCGCGCGATGGATGTTCGACGAGCACGGGTGAAGGTCGACGGTGAGCCGAACGCGCGCTACGTGGCGTTCGAAGGCGACGTTGCAGTCGGCGATCGAGTGAAGGTGGATGACGCCGGACGCGACGCCGCAGTGGAAGCGATGGTGGATGTGAAAGTCGAACGCTGCGACGCGGGTCGCTGCGCGGTGTGTCGCGACAATGCCCGCACGCGATTCGTGGTGAAGCAGACCGACGCACACGGCGTGAAGAAGTGGTGCGATGCGTGCGTGCGCGAGCGTCTCGCGGTGGATCCGCGCGCCGTCGAAGGGGCGGGTTGAAGCGATGGCGGCGGTGCAGATCTTCGGACACTCGAAGTGCAAAGGGACGCGCGCGGCGCAGCGGTTCTTCTCGGATCGGAAGATCCCGGTGCAGATGATCGACATCCTCGCGAAGGGGCTCTCGCGCGGTGAGTTCGACTCGGTGACGCGCGGGGTCGGCGGGGTGGCGGCGCTCTACGATGCGGCGAGTCCGCGCGTGAAGGAGCGCGGTCTGCAGTACGCGCAGCCGAACAAGGACCGGATGACGGAACTGCTGCTCGACGATGCGCGTTTGTTCAAGACGCCGATCGTGCGGTGCGGACAGCGCGCGGCGGTGGGCATCGACGAGACGGCGTGGAAGAGCTTCGCGGAGGA
>CBIHQZ010000002.1:0-28481 GCA_966212315.1 uncultured Myxococcales bacterium | reverse complement strand
CCCGCATCGTCGGCTCCCGGCGCGGCGTGCCCGCCCGTCGCCGGTGCTTCCGCAGCGCCGTCGACGGCTGCGTCGGCCGCGCCTGCCACGCCCGCGGCGACGTACACCGGCCCGGCGCCCTACTACTTCGTGCGACCGCCGCGCACCACCGCCGGCCTCGCACCCGATCGCGTCCAACGCGTGCTCACGCGCCCCGCGAATCAAGCCGCGATCGTGCAGTGCTACACGAACGTCCTCGCGACCGATGCGCGCGCGCACGGCGTCGTCAGTCTTCGCCTCGAAGTGATCGCGGGAGGCTTCGGCACCGTGGATCGCGTGCACATCGCGCCCGCCAACGACACCATGCGCGACTGCATTCGTGACGCGCTGGGCCGCTTCGAGTGGCCGAACCCGACGGGCGTCCCTGCCACCACCGTCGACGCACAGATCGATCTCGCCCCGACCCCGCCCGCGAACCCGCGCGCGCGTCACTGATTCGCGCCGCAGCGCGCGCCCCATTCGAATTCCCGATCATCCCGAGCGAAGCGCCGAGGCTGCGAGGCGCAGTCGAAGGACGCCATCGGTCCACTGCGTGGTTCGACAGGCTCACCATGAGTACGCACGTATTCATTCCATCGCGCTCGCACTGACCTGCCGCGATGGACAGCGCGCGCTCGCCCGTGCACCCATACCGACCCATGCAGCGCATCGGCGTACTCACCGGCGGCGGCGACGCACCGGGAATGAACAACGTCCTCAAGGCACTCGTGTACCGCGCGAACGAATCGCGCCTCGCGGTGACGGGAATCTACGACGGATGGGAGGGCCTTCTCGGCGACGAGCGTCCCGATGCGGTCGATCTCACGCCATCGATGGTGCGCACGTGGGACCGTGACGGCGGCACGCATCTCGGCTCGTCGCGCACGAATCCGTTTCGCGTCGCGCGCGGTGCGGCGAAGCGCGATGCGAGTCACGAGGTGCTCGCGAACATCGAGAGGCTCGGACTCGATGCACTCGTCGTCATCGGCGGCTGCGATGCGCTCGGCGTCGCGCAACGATTCGCGCGCAAGGGCGTGCCGATCGTGTGCGTCCCGAAGTCGATCAACAAAGAGGTCGGCGCGACGGACTACACGGTCGGCTTCGACAGCGCGATGCGAACGTGTGCCGAGATCATCGAGCGCTCGCGCACGCCCGCGGGATCGCAACGATGGGTGCAGGTGGTCGAAGTGTTCGGTCACGTTGCGGGCCATCTCGCGCTCTGGAGCGGACTCGCCGGCGGCGCGCAGGTGATTCTCATCCCCGAGCATCGCTTCACGCTCGAGAAGTTGTACGAACGCATCGAAGTACGACTCGGCGTCGGTCCTGCGCGCGGAGTGCGCACGCCGCGCTACGCGACGGTCGTGGTCGCCGAAGGAGCGGCGCCCGAAGGTGGACGCGAGATCACGGTAGGCACCAGCGTCGACGACTTCGGTCACGCACGGCTCGGCGGCATCGGTGCGTTGCTCGCGGAGCGCTTGCGCGAAGACACACCGAACGACGCACGCGTGGTGTCGCTCGGTCATCCGACACGCGGCGGTGTGCCGTCGCATCTCGATCGCATCATGGGGCACCTGTTCGGATCGGCCGCGGTCGAAGCGTGCTTGCTCGGACGCTTCGGTACGATGGTGAGTGCGCGCGGTCTCGCGCCCGCGAGTCTCGTCACGCTGGTGACGCTCGACGAGGCGATGGCGGCATCGTCCAAGGTCGACGTCGCGCGCCACTACGACACCGAGCGTTACTTCGCGACGCGCTCGGTGTTGCAGGTGTGATCGCAGCACCCGCGCATCGTCACCGCGCCTCGGTACACGACGAGATCACCATGTCGCGCCCCTCGCTGTAGACACGCGTGCGCACTGCTTCGCAATCGCGCGCGCGTTGCATGCACATCAAGCCGTGGATCGGTCGCGCGGTGCTGATGTCGCGCCCCGAGTAGCTCACGCAGTACGCGGTCGGTTCACGAACGCACGCCGCCCCTGCACCTGCGCGATGCCGCTCGCACGCCGGGCGCCTTCGCTCGCAGCGATAGCTCGCTTCACCCGTGGTGAGCGACTCCGGATAGCACCACCATCCGCGTCCGCGCGGGAGCGCGCGTCGGTCGATCGGAAAGTCGACCTGCGCCGACGCGAGCCCGGCGACCGCGATGCACGCCGCGACCGCGAGCACGACCCGAGCGATGCGATGACTCATGCGCGCTTTTATACGCGACTCGCGGGCCATGTCGGTGCACGCCGCCGATTGCACCGGCGGCGCCGCGTCGCGTAGCGTTCTCGCCCCATGTCGAACCCCGCAGATCAGGCACTCGTCGATGCACTTCAACAGATCGTTGCCGCCTCCGGACCGAATGGCGACAACTCGTTCGCCGCCCGCGAGATCGGCGGCAAACTCGCGAAGCAGAAAGACCTGAAGGCCGCGCTCGAGCCGCTGGCGAAACAGATCAAGAACGGCAGCGGCATCTGGATCGTGCAGTCGTGTCTCGAACTCCCCGCCGATCACCCGCTGCACGCAGCGGCGCTCGCGCTGGTAGCCAGTGGCGGCGTGCCGTGGCCCGTGTACCTCCCGGTGGGCGACGACGGGCCGAAGCGCACGGTACGCAATCTGATCCTCTCGAAGCACGCGCCGGTCGTCTACGCGTTCGAAGACGAGCCGCGTGTGTCGCTGTGGTCGATGGAAACCGGCGCGCATCTGCGCGACGTGAAGATCCCGGCGAAGAAGGGGCAGGCGGTGTTGTGGCACTTCACCGACCTCGCCGACGGCACCCTGCGCGCGATGACCCCGCGCGGCGCCGTGTTGCAGTGCAAGCCCGGTGGCAGCGAGTTCACCAGCGTCCTCGAACTCGGGCAGGGCTCGTTCGCGACGAATGGCGATCTCTCGCGCATCGTCGGAACGACCGAGAAGGAGATCGTCACCAAGGACGACGGCGAATGGGTGACCCTCGCAGTGCACAGCGTCGCGGACAAGAAGAAGTCCGAGTTCGAAGTGCCGTTGAGCAGCGTGGGCAGCGACTTGCTCACCGTGAACGGACGCTACGCCCTGATCACCGGGACGCGGTTCATCTCCGACGGCGCGGGCGGCGGCGAAGAGAACCACACGGTGGCGGTCTACGACTTCGAAACGGGCGAGACGAAGCTCCGTCCCATCGGCGGCAGTGCGTACGCGACGCAAGGCCCGCGCGAAGGAACGGCGTTGCTCACGTGGAGTGAGGCGAGCGAATCGGGCGCCTCGGTGAACAAGGCCGCGATCCTGGATGTCGTCGCGGGCGTGGTCACACCGACGGAGCGCGAAGAAGGTCACGAGACCGGCTACCGGTTCACGCGCGGTCACATCCGCAAGGACGGCGAGGTCATCGGCGGGTACGTGGTGGACCCGGATTCGAATCGCACCCCCGCCGCGTTCGACCCGAAGACCGGCCGCATCGCGGTCGCATCGGAAGTTCCCGCGGCGTCGGTGCGCGTCCTCGAGCGCTTCGATCCGTCGCGGCCCGCAACGACTCCGCGCGCCGAAAAACCCGCCGCCGCGCCACTCGCGTGGGCACGCACCGGCGCGTTGTTGCGCTACTCGATCGCGGACTTCGACGCCGAGGACGAGTGGACCTTCGAACTCGTCGATGCGACCGACGGCTTGAAGCTGCACGTGGTGTGCGACGGCGCGGGCGACTTCGACATCGCGTTCACCGCGAACGCGCTCGCCGGTGCGTCCGCCTTCGCGTCGTTCTCGCAGGGCTCGACGTCGGAAGACACTGGCAAGCCTGTCGACAAGAAGCTTCCGCCATTCCTCCTCTCGCACGCGACGTTCGCGAAGATCGCGGGCGGCAAGAAGCTCGCGTGGAAGTCCGAGTGGACCGACAAGGACTCGCTCGAATCACAAGGACGCGGCACCGCGAAGATCGACGTGAACGGCGCGGAGCAAGTCGTCGCGGTGTTCAGTGCCGCCGGGGAAGAAGCATCGATCGAAGTGCTCGACGATGCGTCATGGCCCTTGCTCGTCACCCGCACCGAGGGCGACTGCCACGTGAAGCTCTTGTCGGTGGATCTCTCGAAAGCGAAGGGCGATGTCGCGAAGCCCGTGGCAACGGAGAAACCCGCCAAGGCCGCGAAGCCCGCAGCGAGTGAAGCAGCGCCGGCGAGTGCTGGCGCCGATGCCGGTGGATGGCAGCGCTACGAATCGACCGAGGACGGCGCGTCGAAGTTCTGGGAGGTGTCGCTGGCGGGGAGCACGATGAACATCCGCTTCGGCAAGATCGGAACGAGCGGGCAGGCGCAGACGAAGTCGTTCGCATCGGACGACGCCGCGCGCGCCGAGCGCGACAAGCTCGTTCGCGAGAAGACGAAGAAGGGGTACCGCGCGAACGAGTGATTCCACAGACGACACCGACGCCAGTCGAAATCCGGGCGTGGCAACTCGTTCGCCGAAAGGTGTTCTCGGCCTGAAGTTTCATCGCGAACAGCTGGTCGACGGCCTCTTCGTCGACCTCTACTGCCACGCGCTACCGCAGACCCCTCCCCATCACCTACACCGCGATCGCGCTCGCCCCTCCCCGAACGACACTCCGCATTGGTCGGCCGAGAGTGTCGTCCGAAGAGGGGCACGCGGTGATCGTGTCGAAGGCACGCAACTGTTCTCGGGGTCGCGCGATGCCAGACGCATGGCCGAAAGATCGCGCGGCGTGTGCACCGGACAGAACACCGACTCGTCGAAACTCGCTGCGGCGCGCGCGCGTAGAAAGACACCGACGCCAGGCGAACTCCGGGCGTGGGAACTCGTGCGCTGCAAAGGTGTTCTCGGCCTGAAGTTTCATCGCGAACAGCTGATCGACGGCCTCTTTGTCGACCTCTACTGCCACGCCCTTCGCGCCTGTCTCGAGATCGATGGAGGCATCCACGACGATCCCGAGCAGGCCGCGCTCGACGTCGAGCGAACCGCGGTTCTCGAACGACGTGGCATCCGAGTCCTCCGCATCAGAAACGAGGATGTGACTCGCGCGGGCCTCGAACGCCTCCTCGCACCGCTCCTGCCCACCGCGAAGCATTCCCGTCGGCGCCGCCGCTGATCAGCCAAACCACCGCGCAACGCCGCCGCCATCGTGTGCCCCTCTTCGGACGACACTCCCGGACTACGAATGCGGAGTGTCGTTCGGGGAGGGGCGATCGAGGTCGCGGTGTAGGTGATGGGGAGGGGTCTGCGTGAGCCACTCGTGACGGGTCTGCGCGACGCAGTGGCCGTCTGCGCGAGCTACTTGTGACGGTTCTGCGCATCACGGCCCCTCGCGCTCGAACACCCAGATCCCCGACTCACTCGATCCCGTCTCGATTCCCCACCACGCGGCGACCGTCGACGGCCCCACCTGCGCCGCCGTGAACGGCGGCAACGCCGATCCACAGCGTCGCTCGAGCGCCATCGTTCGATCGTCGTACGTGATCGCGTAGTTCCCCCGTTCGACCGTGCCGTCCTGCCGAGTGACGACCGAATCGATCTCGCTCTGCGACACGACGATCCTCGCCCCGACCCCGCCATTCACGACGCCACCATCGGGTCGCCCCACGATCGCGAATCGCACCACCCACCGGCCGTCGGGAATCGTGCCGCCGAACACGTCGATCGGCGGCGGAAGGATCCATCCCGCGTCCATCGCGCCGACCGGCATCGCCGGCTCGATGCGATTGCACGTCTGCGTCACGAGTTCGCTGCGCGATCCGCAGCCCACGAACACGACCATCGCGAGTACCGCGCTCGCCGCGACACGCAACTTCATCCCTACCCGCGCGGCGCCGTCAGAATCGACCTGAACTCCCACAGCGACGGAAACGCGCGCGACGCACGCAGCGTCGTGTGCAGGTACGCGATCCCGCCGCCGCCCGTCCCCGGACGCGCGCCGATCATGCGCTCGACCATCGGGATGTGCGTCTGCCGCCACGCGCGCAGTGCGTCGTCGACATCGAGGCAGCGCTCGAGCAATTCGCGCAACGCCGGCCGCGCGGTCTGCGTCGTGTACAGCTCCACCAGCGTGAGGTTCTCCGCGTGCGTCATCAGCTCGTCGACCACGCGCCAGCGCGCGTGCAGATGGTTCTCCACCACGCTCGCGCCGGCGAACTGCACCTGCGACAGATCCAGGTCTTCGTGCAGCGACGTGAGATTCCCCGCCATCACCCGGTCCGCGCGCGCGATCGCGACCGCATCGGTGCCGCGCACATCGCTCGCGTTGAGAATCGCGTACACGAGATCACGCAGCGTCGGCGCCGCGAGTCGCGCTTGGATGCGCGTGACTTCGTGCGCGGGCATGTGCCGGTGAAACGATAGATCCCCGCGCGACTCGACCTTCGCGCGATGCATCTCGCCGAGCCCGAGGAAGATCTCGATCTCGCGGAACTGCGTCGATCCGAAGCCCGATGCGGGATTGAGGCGCGAGCGGAATGCGAGGAACTCCTCGGGCGGCATGGTCGACAAGATGTCGAACGCCCCCGTCGCGTGCTTCAGGATCATCGCCACGCGCGCGAGCCGCCGGGCGAAGAGCGCGAGGGTGTTGTTGTCGAACCACCCGAGTTCGATCGCGCCCACCGAGGGATCGTCGCGACGCGGGAGCGCGCCCGGCTCGTGGAGTTCTTGCGACCAGCGCCGCTCCCACTCGTTGGTGAGCAGCGACTCGATCACCGCGCGCGTCTGCGGATAGCGCCCCGCGACCTGCCGGAACGGCGGCGCATCCGACGGCTCGCGCTGCTGGATGTTCGAGCGCGGCAGGGTGCGACCGTGCGACGCGAGCACCGCGGTCACGTTCGCCATCACGTCGTCGAGTTCGTGGAGGATCTGCCGGAACCACAGCTCGAAGGTCTGATGCGTGACGATGAAGAGCAGCTCGTCGTGCGGCCATTCGTTCGGCCAGCGATCGCCCTCCGCCCACGCACGCTCCGCCTCGCCGTCGCGCACCGTCGGGCGCTGCGGCCACTCGTCGCGCGTGCGACCGCGCGGCACTTCCACCGGCAGTCGCTGCGCGTGCAGCAACTGATCGACGTTGATGTACTCGGAGTAGGTCAGCTCGTTGCCATCGGGACGACGCCCCGATCCGTTCCAGGTCATCGCGTCACCTCGATCTGTCAGTTTCCGAATCGCACGATCCCGAGATTGTCCTGCACGACGTCGCGCGTCTCGCGCACCACCGCGCGCGCACTCGCCGCACCATCGCCCAGCACTTCACGCACGCGTTCGGGACGCGCCGCGAGGTCGTTGCGGAGCAGGCGGATCGGATCGAGCAGCGTGCTCATGCTGGCGTTCAACGTCTGCTTGCAATCGATGCAGCCGACGGACGCGGTGCGACACGCACTCGCCACTTCGCCGCACGTCGCCGCGGTCGAGACGTGTTGATGCAGCGCGTAGATCGGGCAGTGCTCCGGCGTCCCCGGATCCTGGCGCGTGCGTCGGGCGGGATCGGTGGGCGCGGGCGCGATCTTCTCCCAGCGCGCATCGGCATCGTCGGCGACACCGATCGCGTTCTGCATGCTCTTGCCCATCTTGCCCGAGCCATCGAGACCGGGCACGCGCACGGGCTCGGCCGCGAGCGGTTCGGGCTCGGGGAAGAACGGCGTCGCGTCGCTCGCGAACGCGCGATTGAAGCGTCGCGCGATGTCGCGTGCGAGTTCCAGATGCGGGTACTGATCTTCACCGACCGACACGCGATGCGCGCGCGGTCCGAGGATGTCGGCGGCCATCAGCAGCGGGTAGTTCAGCATCCCGGCGTTGATCGGATCGCTCGAGTCGCGCTGACGTTCGCGCTCTTTGAAACTCGGCACGCGTTCGAGTTCGCCCACGTACGTGTAGCTCGCGAAGAGCCACGCCAGCTCGCTCGTCTCGGGCACACCCGATTGCGCGAAGAGCACTGCGCGCGAGGGATCGACGCCGCTCGCCATCACGTCGAGCACGATCTCGGGAACGATGGATCGCAGTCGCGCGGCGTCGCGCATCGTGGTGAGCGTGTGGAGGTCCGCGATGCAGAAGAACCCGCGCGCGGAGTCGGTGCGCAGCAGATCGGCGAACGGTCGGATCGCACCGAGGTAGTTGCCGAGATGCAGCCGGCCGGTCGCGCGAAGGCCGGTGACGATGCGCTGCGCAGGGGAATTCATCGGGCGCGGAGTCTGCCACGGGAGAGCGAGCGGAGTGCGGAAGAGCGAGCGCGGCGGAAGCCGGAGTGTGTGGGCGCGCGTCATGACGAGCGTGTGATCGGTTCCTCTTCGAGCCCGTGCTCGAAGGAGACAAGGCGAGATGAGCCGTGTGCGGGCATCGCACCGCGCGATACGCACGCGTCACGGCGCGGGAGTCGCGGGCGTTGCGAGCTTGGACTTCGCGGCCGCCTTGCGAGTCTTCTTCGGCACACGCACCGTGAGTCGCTTCTTGCTCCCGCGAAGCGACGGCGCAACCGGCGCGAGCAGCGCGCTCAGCCGTTCCGGCGCGTCCTCCCACGTTGCGCGTCCGTGAAGCTTCACGCTGTGCAACGCAGCGTCCCACTCCGGGAGTAGCGCATCCCGCGCGCGCAACGCCGAGGTCAACTGCGCCTGCGGCTTCTCGATCGCCGCCAACGCCTGATTCGCTGCCGCGAGCCGCGTCCGCACTTCCGCCAGGGCCGTCTTCACGCCGCTGTCTTTCGCCGCGGACGTGACGCGCTCGACCAGCTTCGCGACCTCGCGCGCTTCATCACTGAACCGCATTCCGACCAGCACGCTGGGCGAGTACGACGAGAAGCCCTTGAGCGGCGATGCGGCGTTGGTCATGCCCGCGCCGACCATTTTCGCCACCAGTTTCAGCACGCTCGCGTCGAGCTGCCCGTCGAGTTTCGTCAGCAGCCCGATCGCGGCGTCGCGCGGCGCAGTCGTTCGCCGCACCAGATCGCACGCTTTCGCGAACGCACGGTGCGCCTTCGCGAATCGCGCGAGCACCGCTCGAAACTCCGAAGGCACCTTCCCGACATGCGCCGCACGCGCAACCACTGCCTCACCCAGTTCCTCTCGAGAGGAAAGCGTTTCCACCATTCGCCAGACCCCTTTCGACAGGCAGCGTCGCGCGCAACGCGCGTCGTGTTCAATCGCTTCGAGATCGTCCGCGTCGATCCCCGTTCCAGAGTTTTCCGGCTCTAGCCCTAGAACGGCATCTTTCGGCGTGGTGGACGCCGTTCTAGCCCTAGAACGGCAACTTTCGGCGTCGTGAATCGCATTCCAGCGCTCGAACGCCATCTCTCGCGCGGGTGGATCGCGTCCCAGCGCTCGATCGGCATCTCTCGCGTCGGCGGTTCGCGTTCCAGCGCTCGATCGGCATCTCTCGCGTCGGTGGTTCGCGTTCCAGCGCTCGATCGGCATCAACGATCGACGCGCACGGCGTTCGAGAGCGAAGGCGAACCCGCCGTGACCCGCGCGATTCCGGCCGCCCTCGCTGCGAGGCCGGGACGGAAAAAGCCCGAACCGGACGCGCTCGGTTCACCCGTGAAGATGGCGCGGGACGCGGGCGCGGCACGCGGCACGGGCACAGAGGGACACGCAGAACCGACGCCCTCTTATCGAATCCCTTGAATCAGAACCGCGGACTGCTCGTGTATAGTCCGACGCCATGCGAAAGACCCTCGCCGTAACAATCTCCGTGCTCACCCTCGCGTCTGCCACCGCGGGCGCCCAACGCGTGCTCTCGTTCGCGACGCTCGCCCCGCCGGGCTCGACGTTCATGCGCGTGTTCGACGCGTCGAACCGCGAACTGCGCCGCCGCACCAACGGTCAGCTCTCGATCCGCTGGTACGCCGGTGGCGTGCAGGGCGACGAGAGCGAGGTCGTTCGCAAGATCCGCACGGGCCGTCTCGACGGCGCTGCGATCACCGCCGTCGGCCTCGGGCAGATCCATCGCCCGGTGCTCGCGTTCCAGCTCCCCGGGATGTTCCCGAACTCGGCCGCGTTCATCCACGCACGCGATGCACTGCGCACCGACCTGCAGGCCGCGTTCGTGGCGCAGGGCTTCGACATGCTCGGCTTCGGTTCGACCGGCGCACCGCGCTTGCTCTCGACGCGCGCGATCCACGTCCCGACCGATCTTCGCCAGGCGCATCCGTGGCAGTGGCGCGACGACCTGATCACCCCGGCGCTCTACGCCGAAGCCGGCGCGACGGGCGTTCCGCTCCAGGTGCCGGAAGTGTTGTCGGCGATCCAGACGAACCGCGTCGATACGTTCATCGCCAGCCCGCTCATCGCCATCTCGCTCCAGTGGGCGTCGCAGATGCGCTACATGTCCGGCCGCTCGGATGTGTCGTCGCTCGGATCGATGGTCATCTCGCACACGGCGCTCGGCTCGCTGCCGGCCGATCAGCAGCAGATCCTTCGCGAGGTCACCGCGCAGTACGACACGCTTCTCGCGCGCAACGTCTCGCACGACGACGAAGCCGCGGCCACCACGCTGCAGCAGCGCGGCGTGCAGGTGATCGAACTGAACGAAGCCGAGCGCGCGCAATGGGCGGCGGTCTTCGCGCGGGTGCGTACGCGCCTGACGGGCACCATCGCCGACGCGGCGTGGATCGCGCGCGTCGAAGCGGCAGGGCACTGAGAAGCGCGGGGGTACCTCACCCCCGCGACTGCGCGCCCCTCTCCCTCCGACGCCACCGCGAATCGCGCGACGCACAGGCGCCGTCGAAAGAGGGGCTGGAACGATGGCGACGTTCGAGAAGGGCTTCATGTCACGAAGGTCGCCGCATCGGCGCTCTGGCTCCGCCTCACGCCGGCACCCACAACGCGACAGCGACCCGAGCCCCTCTTTCGACGACGCCTGCGTACCTGCGCCACGCGGGTGGCGTCGGAGGGAGAGGGGCGCGCGGCAGCGGGGGTGAGGTAGTCTCACTCTCACGATGCGTTCGCTCTTTCTTTCGCTGGCTCTGACGCTCCCCCTCGTCGCGTGCGGTTCGAAGACCGGGTTGCTCATCCCGGACATCGCCCCCGACCACATCGACGCGACGGACTCGCCCGACATCGTGTGCGTCCCCGATCGCATCCCGCTCTCGCGGCGCACCGCGGACGTGATGTTCCTGATCGATCGATCGAGCTCGATGCGCTTCGACCTCGCCGGCGACGAAGTCCCGCCCTCGCGCTGGGACGTGCTGCACGCCGCGCTCGGTCGAGCGCTCCCGCCGGTGTCGTCGACGCTCGCGCTCGGGGCGGCGTTCTTCCCGCAAGTGGTGATGGATCCGAACAACGCGACCGAAGCGTGTTCGACGCTTTCGAACGTCGACATCACGCCGGCACGCAACAACGCCGATCGCATCTTGAGCGTGTTCGATCAGACTCGCCCCGGTGGCGGCACACCGACCTTCGAAGGGCTGCGCACCGTGCGCAACTGGTTCGCGGGCCAGCCCGCCACGCGCGACCCGCGCTACGTGGTGCTCGCGACCGACGGCGGCCCGAACTGCAACGGCTCGCTCGATCCGTTCAGTTGCGTATGCACTTCGGTCGATCCGGCCACGCACTCCCCGACGTGCGCGGACAACGGTGGGTTCGCGGAGAACTGCCTCGACGATCGCCGCACGCTCACCGAGATGATGCGGTTGGTGGTCGACGGCGTGCCGGTGTTCGTCATCGGCATCGACGACCCGTCGCGTCCCGAACTCATCGATGTGCTGAACCGCATGGCGGTCGTGGGCGGTCGTCCGAACATGACCGGCGCGACGCGTTACTACAGCGTGCGCAATCCGGCCGACCTCGACACCGCCTTCCAGAACATCGAGCGCACCATCGCGCAGTGCACGTTCGTGACGACGCGCGCGCCAGCGAGCTTCGACTCGATCCACCTGCTTCTCGACGGCACGGAACTCCCGCGCGACACGACCCACACCAACGGTTGGGACGTCACCGACCGCGGCGAGGGCGAGATCTCTATCTTCGGCACGGAATGCGACCGCATCGCCAACGACCCGATGCCGCAGCTCGTGGTGCAACTCGGATGCGACGACGCGGGGCCGTGAATCGCGTAGTCTCGATCACCGTTTCCACACAGGAGAGCGTGCATGTCGCAGTCGGTTGACGAACTTCGCAAGACCATCGAGTCGTATCTCAAGGACGCCAACGTTCCGTTCCTCGACAAGGGCCCGCGGATCAGCGTGCGGCGCGGTTCGTCGGCGGTGTTCATTCGCCCGAACCGCTGGTCGGACGAGCACACGATCGTCGAACTGCTGGTGCCGGTGCTCGCGGAAGTCGACGAGAGCCAGGGTCTGCTCGCGCGACTCAACGACATCAACAAGGGTCTCTACTTCGGCAAGACGTACTGGCACGACCGGGGGGTGTGGCTCGCGCACAACCTGCTCGGCGATCACGTCGATCGCGACGAACTGCTGGCCGCCGTGGGCGTGCTGGGGACGGTCGCGGATCGGCTCGACGACGAACTCAAGAAAGAGTTCGGCGGCACGCGCTGGATCGATTCGTAGGCACTGGCTCTCTCGACCTCACCCCCGCTGCCGCGCGCCCCTGTCCCTCCGACGCCAGGATTCCCGGCGGGTGAACCCGCGGGCAACGACTCCTAAGCTTCGCCGCCGCGAAGCTCGCGGTGACTGCGAGTTGCCTTCGATCTCTTCCAAAGAGACCGCCGGTGTGTCCGATGCGACATCGCGAGCCTCACGAAGGTGAGGCTTCGGAGGCGTTGCCGTGGCTTTATTTAGCCGCCGGGCCAAGACCGACGGCTCAAAGGTAGCCCGCCCTGCGGCAGGGTTTCACCGCGACGTCACACGACGACGCGATTGCGTCCGGCGTGCTTCGCTGCGTACAGCTTCTGATCCACCGCTTTGATGAAGTCGTCGGCGTTGGTCATCGTTTCGGTCGCCAGCGCCACGCCGAGTGACATGGTCACCGCGATCTTCTGGCCGTCGAACGTGAAGTCGTGCTTCTCGATCCCGCCGCGCACTTCTTCCGCGAGCTTCACCACGTCTTCGAGCGGCATCTCCGGAAGCAGCAGCGCGAACTCTTCGCCGCCGTAACGCGCGAACACCGCTTCGGCGGGAGTCTTCTCGCGCACCACGTTGGCAGCCTCGCGCAGCACGAAGTCACCGGCGAGATGACCGAACGTGTCGTTCACGCGCTTGAAGTGATCGAGGTCGAACATGATCAACCCGAGCGGGCGTCGATACCGCCGCGCACGATGCAGTTCCTTCTCGATCTGCTCGGTCAGGTGCCGGCGGTTGTACGCCTGCGTGAGACCGTCGCGCATCATCACTTCGCGGATCGTCTCGACGAACTCCGCTTCGACATCGGTACCTGCGAGGTACTTGAAGATCGTGTCGCCGACCTTGATGTGATCACCGCGCTTGAGCGGCGCCTTCTGCACCGGGTCGTCGTTCACGTACGTGCCGTTGGTGCTGTTGTTGTCGACAACCCACCAGACCTCGTCGCGACTCTCGAAGTGCGCGTGCTTGCGCGAACACGTGTCGCTCTCGAGCACCACGTTGTTGTCGGCACCACGACCGACCCAGCACGGCCCCGCGTCGGCTTCGAGCACGTAGCGCTTGCCGAGATGCGACGTGTTGCGCGCGTAGATGATCACGAGGCAGTCACCGCCCGCCGCCTTCGGCCGGGCGATGGGTCCCATTCGGATGACGTGCGTGCGCTGCTGCCAGCTTTCGTCGTTCTCGTCGGGAGGTTGGCCCATCGGTGAACGCAGAAACCTTCGACTGGATCGGTGCGAGCGTCAAGCGCTCGCATCGAGTCCACAGCATGGTCGGTGAGCGCGCGTCGGCGCAGGTGAACGCGTCACGCACACCCGTCGCTGCGCTCAGCTGGCGTCGCGGTCGAGCTGCGGCGTCGGCTCGGCAGCGGGCGCAGGCTCGGCCGCTGGCTGCGCGGATTCACGCGGTGAGGGCGCGGCCGCACGGCACCGGAACAGCGAAGCGGACCCGTGGATCGACGCGTAACGCTGCACAGTGACCACCATCGGCGCGCCGCCGTCGCACGCCATCTGCGGCAGCGCGTGGAACACCGACGCGGGAATGGCACCGGTGCCGTAGAACTCGGCGCGGCCGTCGGGCGAGGGGCGATCCGCGGTGCAGACGGTCACGTCCCGCCGAAGTGTTCCACCCCGGGCCACGACGCGCGCGCCCGACACCGGGGCAACACACGTACACGGCTGGCTGCCGCGTGCGCTGGCCCGCGGTGAAGCCCCCGTCGGTGCGGCGATCTCGGGCGCGGAACGAACATCGGCGAGGCTCACGCTCGAGTGTGCCGGTAGCGACGGCGCGACGGGCGTCGGCAGATGCACGGGCTCGACCGTGGGAATCGCCGCAGCAGGCACCGGCGGGACGAACGAGCTCACCGGCCGAGAGGGCGCCGGCTGCGGCGTAGGCGGCGTGTGCGCAGGTCCCGAGGACGAAGACGACCGCAGCAACAAGATCGTGATGGCTGCGACGAGTGGAATGCCGACGCCTGCGATGATCCACGGAAGGCGCCTTCGCCACGCGGGCTCCGCATCATCGGGGTCGACCGACGTTGCCGAGGCAGCGGTCATCGCCGGATTCGGGGGCGGAATCATCGACGGCAACACCATCAGCGTCGGCTTCGACGGCTTGCGTGCACGCGGCTCGGACGACGATGTGCTGACGTCATCGCCGCCATCGACTCCATCGAGTGCGATGCGCGGCGTGCGCGGCGCCTTCGGGATCGCGAGGGGCGTGGGCTTCTCTTCGGCGTCTTCGTTACCGAGCGAGAGCAACTCGTTCGCATTCGGACGACGCGAAGGACTGAGCCGCATTCGCAGCTGATCCAGCTTCACCTGGTAGTCGCGCGACACGACCGCGAGGCGTTCGACCAGCTTGCGCTGCGCGTCGGCGTCATTGCCGACGACCATCACCGCGTGCACTTGCTCGGCGAGGTCGTTGAGCAGCACGAACTCGCGCGAGAAGAACTCGTCGAGTGCGCGCGCGTCTTCGTGCGGAATGCTCGGACGAATGTCGCGCACCGGCCGAGGACCACGAAGCATCGCGGTCTCGAGCATCACGATGTTCTCGGCGGTCAGCGCCATTTCGCCGTAGTTCCAGGGGAACTGCAGGGTGATGAGTTCGTAGAGAATGACGAGCGATGCGTACACGTCGCTGAGCGGCGTGGCCTTGCTCGAGAAGTGCAGCGGCGGCGCGTAGCCGATCGTGCCGCCCGTCTGCTGCAACACGAACGTCTGCCGACCGCCGCCGCGCGTGGACATGTCGTGCGCGAGGGCTTGCCCCGCGGTCGCCACGCCGAAGTCGAGCAACGTGATCTGGATGTCGGTCGTGTCGGAGTCTTCGACGAATACGTTGCCCGGCTTGATGTCCGAGTGAACGAAGCCGAATGGACTGCCGGTGTCCGCCATTTCGTGGAGCCGCCGCAGTTGCGAAACGAGCTTCCGCACCACCTGCAACGCCCACATCGTCTGCGGCGGATCGCCCTCGACGCCCTTTTGCGATTCGAGCCACGACTCGAGCGAGCGGCCACGCGCCAGCTCCATGCGCATGCCGATCGAGCCGTCGTCGAGTTGCACCAGCGCGAAGAGCCGCGCCACTGCGACGCCGTGCCGTTGCACCTGATCCTGTTTGGCAGCTTCCGCGCGCAACAGTTCCGCGAACCACGTCGCAGCGCGGGTGGCCTCGGCGTGCTCTTCGGCGTCGATGACACCGTCGTCGTTGGCGTCGACCGGACGCGCGACGACCTTGAGTGCAAACGTCGTCTTGTCGGAACTGCCGACCAACTTCACCGCGAGGACCTGCCCCATCGCGCCGGCGCCGATCACGTTCTCGATGTGATACCGCTCGCGCACGCGCTGCCCTTCGGACAGCACGAAGCCGGACATCATCATGACGGTTGCGGAGATCTCACCGCCCGGGGCGAGTTCGTCCCATTCCATCTCGGGCGCGGAGGCGTCGGTCATCGAAATCGGCGGGACTCTATCACTCGACCGCTGGGCAATCGACGACCGATCCGCGGGTCATGCGTTCGATTCGGCGACGATCAGTCCGAACGGCTGTTTCGCGTGGGGAGCCGGGCGTCGCAGCGGACGGAACGCGAGTCGCGAAGCTCCGCGCTCGACTGTGAAGGCACTCCGTCTCGGCGCACATGCTGCACCATTCGAACGACGTGAAAGGAGCGTTCACTCGACCATGAACCTCGGAACCGTTCTGCTCGTCGGCCTTCTCGTCGGTTGCGTGTCGACGTTCGTGTTGCTCGGCATCGGGACCGCGCGTCTCGCAGCGCGAGGATTCACCGAGCGTTGGTTGCGACCGCGCCAGTTCGAAGCGGTGGCGGGCGCGATGCACCGCGTGCCGGTGTACCCGGGCGAAGACGATCCGATCCGCACCGACGAAGAACTCGAAGCGCTCGACGCGGCGGCCGCAGCGAAGCCGTGATCAACGTCCGACGGGCGGAAGCGCCTCGGCGTCGCGCATCCATTGCTGGACGGGCGGCCGCGCCATCAGTTCGGTCGCCCACAGCGAGGCCCGCGGGTAGTGCGAGAGCGGAAAGTGATGCGCGCGCAGGCGTCGAATGACCGGCACGAACGCGAGATCCGCGAGGCTGAGCGCGCCGAAGAGATAGGGTCCGTCGCTGCGCTGGAGCGTGCGTTCCCAGGCTTCGGCGGCGCGCGCTGCGTCGCGCACGGCGGCATCGGGCGCCGCGATCGGGCTCTTGTAGAACGTTCCTTCGAACGGCATCCCGCGTCGCAGGTCCATGAACCCACTGTGCATCCATGCCATCAACGATCGCGCGCGCGCTCGATCGCGCACGTCGGCCGGGAGAAGCGGCGGGCCGTCGAACGCTTCGTTCGCGTACTCCATGATGGCGAGTGAATCGGTGACCACGAGATCGTCGTGCACGAGCACCGGCACTTGATTGGTGGGCGAGATCCGCGCGAGTTGCTTGTCGCGATCGGCCGCGAAGAGATCGACTGATTTCTCCTCGAAAAGCGCCCCTTTCTCACGCAGTGCGAGCCACGCTCGCAGTGACCAGGACGACGCGTTCTTGTTCCCGATGTAGAGCACGAGCGGCATGTCGGACGGAGGGTAGCGCCCTTCCCTTGCTGCGAGCACTGATCGATTCCGCGACGCTGCGCCAGATCGTGGCGGCTGCGCAAAGCGAGGGCTGTTCGCGGTCGACGAGGACAGTGATACTCGCGCGCATGACGGAACTGCGCGGGCGCGAGATCGTGAGTCCCGACCCCGCCGGGGGCACTGCATTCGTCGCGTTGCCGGCGGTGGCGACGCGCGCCGTGGTGGTGATCCACGAGATCATGGGGCGGCAACCGGAGATCGATCGCGTGGTCGAACGCTTTGCGCGCGAGGGATATGCGGCGGCTGCCCCGGATCTCTTTCACGGTCAATCGCCGCTTCGGTGCATCCGCGAGTGCGTGCAGACGCTGAACGCCGGCAAGGGCCCGCAGATCGATCAGATCCTGCGGACGCGCGAATGGCTGTGCGCGAACGCGGGCGTCGCAGTCGAGCAGGTGGGGATCATCGGGTTCTGTCTCGGCGGCGGCTTCGCGCTCGCGGCTGGCAAGGGGTGGGGCGCGGTCTCCACGAACTACGGCGACGTGCCGCCGGTCGAAGTGCTGCGAGGCATCGGGCCGGTGATCGGCTGCTACGGCGGGCGCGATCTGATCTTCGGAAAGAAGAGCGATGTGCTCCGCGAACGCCTCGCGCACGCCGGCGCACGCCCGCCGGAGGTGCACACGTATCCGACGGTCGGCCACTCGTTTCTCACCGACGGGCACCATCCGATCGCGCACGCGCTGAGCTATCCGCTCATGCGAATCCGCTACGACGCGGACGTTGCGAACGACGCATGGACGAAGATCTTCGCGTTCTTCGGACAGCATCTCGGATCGACGTGACCGCGACGTCCGACGCATCATCCACGCCGCGCGCGAATCACGATCTCCCCCGCTGGTACTTCGCGCTCCCGCCGATCCTCGCCGCGCTCGTCCACCTGGTGACGCTCGCGAACGGATTCGTGTTCGACGACTACGAAGCGATACGCAGCAACCCGGTCGTGCAGGGTTCGTTCGCGTTCGGCGCGCTGCTCCGTCACGACTTCTGGGGTCGCGCGCCCGGCACCCTCGGCAGCGTCGGTACATGGCGGCCGCTCGCGTTGCTGACACTGTGGATCGATCGACATGCGGGCGGCGGCGGGCCGTTTGCGTTTCATCTCTCGAACCTGCTCTTCCACGTCGGCGCCGTGACGGCGTTGACGCTCGCGTTCGCACGACGCCTGCGCAGCCCCGCGATCGGCGTGACGGCGGGTGCGATCTTCGCCGTGATGGCGATCGGTACCGAAGGGGTCGCGTCGATCGTCGCGCGCGCCGACGTGCTCGCCGCCGCGTTCTCGTTCGCGGCCTTCGCCGCCTTTCCATCGGACCCGACGGAACGCGCGCGACCGGTTCACATCGCACTCACGTCGGCCTCGATGCTCGCTGCGCTGCTCTGCAAAGAGGCCGCGATCGCGACCCCCGCGGTGCTTGTCGTGTGCGAATGGGCACTCACCCGTTCCGACTCGTCGCGCCACACGCGTCGACAGCGACTCATCGCGCTGACCCTCGCATCGGCCGCTGCCATCGCGCTGTATCTCGCGCTCCGACTTCCTCTGTTCGGCGGCGTCTCGAGCCTCGGTCGGAGTTACAACAACAACCCCCTGATCGGCGCGGGAATTGGCGCTCGACTGCTCACCTCGGCGCGTCTGCTCGGGCTCTCGCTCCAGTTGGCGCTCTTTCCGCTGCAACTCGCACCCGACTACTCGTTCGCCGAGATCATGCCGTCGCGCTCGCTGTTCGACAGCGGCGTGCTCGCCGGCCTCGCGTTGTTCCTGGCGCTCGTCTTCGCGACGATCGGCACTGCGCGCGTCGCACCGCGAGCATTCGTCGCGATCGCGTGGTTCGCGCTCCCGTATCTGGCGGTGAGCAATCTGTTCGTGCTTCTCCCCACCATTTTCGCGGAACGATTGCTGTACGCGCCCTCCGCCGGCATCGCGCTGCTGCTCGCGAGCGGGATCGACACGCTGCGCGCGCGCGACCGGCGGCCCATGGCGAATGTCGTGCTCGTACTGCTGCTGTTCGCGAACGCGGCGCGAAGTGTCTTGCGCGACATCGACTGGCACGACGCGCGGTCGCTCTTCGGGCAGGCCGTCATCGACACGCCGCGCTGTGCCCGCTCGTGGGAGAATCTTGGTGCCGCACTGATGGAAGCGCACCGTCCTCGAGAAGCGTTGCACGCGCTCACGACGGCGGTGGAGATAGCGCCCGACTGGGGGGTGCCGTATGCACTGCTGGGCGGGGTATTGGACGAACTCGGGGATCCGGTTCGCGCGGAGCGAGCGTTACGGCGATCGATCCGTCTCGACCCCGCGCTGGCGAGTGGATACATGAACCTCACTGTGTTCCTGGTACGTCACGGACGGCGCGACGATGCGCTCGCGACGGTGCGCGCGGGACGAAGGGTGCGGCCGGCCGACGCCGGGCTCACGCGACTCGAGGGGCAGCTCGAGCGAGAAGCTCCGCGTCCCTGAGTGCACTCGAGCGATCGGGCACAGGGTTTCAGCCGCGCATGCGAGCGCGCGCAGCGCGACACGCCGCGGAACCGCGCTCGAGTTCGCGGCACACCGAAGGACGCGCGTCGTATCCGGTGCAGCGTGTCTCGCCGTTCGCGAGGGACAGCGCTGCGCAGTGCCCGTCGATCATCGCGAGCGCGTGCGTTCGCATCGGCCCGCGATCGGTCACGGTCACCAATTTCGCGAGAACGGGGTCGGCGTTCACGCGCGCATCGTCGTCGGCATCGAGATGCACCCAGCCGTTGTCGCCGTGACAGCACGCGCCGCAGGCGAGGCACTCGGGGATCTCGTCGTCGCGTTCGGGGTTCATGGTGTGGGCTGCGGCGGTGTAGCACGCACTACGAGCACCCTCGCGAGCGCGCGCGATCACCTACCGCGGACAAGCCGCACGCTTGCCGGTCGCTCGCGCTTCACGCACGATCGACGCGACATGAGCATTCACACCGTGATCGCACATCTCTCGCCGCTCGCTCGCCAGCTCCGTTCGTCGATCCTTCCCGGCGGCGGCGATCCCGCGATGCTCTTCAATGCCATCATCGAGGCCGGCTATCTCGTCGCGGCTGCCGATGGCTCGGTCGACCAGACCGAGATCGACACGATCAAGAAAGCCGTCACGACGCTGACCGAGGGCGAAATGACCCCGGGCGACATCGACGCGCTCATCGACGACATGGTCGATCTGCGCAAGACCGAGGGCGAAGAGCAGCGCTGTCAGGCCGTCGGTCGGATTCTGCGCGAAGCCCGTGCGGGCGAAGAAGGCGTGTATCTCGCGGCCGCGATCGCGTACGTGTCGGCCGGTTTGAGCGAGCCCGAGCTCACCGTGATGGAAAAGGTCGCGCGTCACGCGGGGCTCTCGACCGCGCAACTCGCGGCCATCGCGACGAGTGTTCGCGACGAGATCGCGCGCCGCAGCACGGGCTTCGACATGCCGATGGCGTGAGTGCTCCACCGCCCCGGCGCGCGTTGTGTGCCCCCGGCGATCGGGGCAGTATCGCCGCGTGGAACAAAAGCCTCCTGCATCGCCTCCTCCTCCGCCCGCAGCAGCACAGCGTCCGCCTCCTCCCCCGCCGCCATCGGCCGCCACCGCGCGTCCGCAGCCACCGCCGCCACCCGCGCCGACCGGTGCGCAGGGAACGACGCTCATTCCGCGCAATGCGACGCAGGCGAAAGCCGACATCGCCGCCGTCGCGCTGCGACTTCGCGACGAGCAGATCCAGGCGAAGATCGTCTACTTCGGCGCCGACCAGAGAACGAACAGCGAACTCGACGCAATCACCGAGCAGGTGATCGCCGAACTGCGCGCCTTGCAGAACGTCACCACCAAGCCGGTGGCCGAAGCCGCCGAGGACCGTACGCAGCTCGAGATCGAACTGATCCAGTCGCTGCGCGGACTTCTCGAAAAGCTCTTCTCGAGTCGCCGCGAAGGATTCCTGCGCCGCAAGATCGAAGTCATCCAGCGCCGCATCTCGAGCTTGTTCTTCAACTCGGAGCTGTACAGCAAGATCTCGGCGGGCTCGAAGGAGACGCGTTCCTTCGCGTGGCCCGAGCAGGCCATGTACTACGTCGTTCGCAAGCAGAAGGAGGCGCTGATCGCAGACCTGAAGTCACTGCAGTACGCGAATCCCGACGTACAAGCCGAAGCGCTCAATCGCATCAACTCGCTCGAGAGCAATCTGCGAATGGAAGTGCTCTCGCGGACGACGCCCGAACTGGAAAAGCTGCTCGGTGTGTACTGCGACGAGATCGTCCACTTCCTCCGTTCGTTCCGCGAGAACATGGGCGAGTTCTGCTGGGAAGTGATCCGCGAGTCGCGCGCCGCGCACGGCAAGCTGTTCGGCTACAAAGTTCCGACCGAGAAGTTCCCTGCGTTTCGCGAAGTGTTCGATCGCAAGTTCCTGCAGCGCCTGGTGACCGAGGTGCAGGAGCCGGTGATGAAGAAAGCGGGCGAACAGAAGGAAACGTTCCGCGACGAGACGCTGCGATTCGTTGCCGACCCGCACATCTTCTCGGAGATCTGTTCGGTGCTCTGCGACGCGGTCTACGACTACCTGCACACCGAGGGCTTCCTCGACCTGCCGCCGCAATGGCGCGCCCACCTCGACCGCCACAACGCCTGATCCTCGTCGACGCATCGGCATGACACGCCGCGGCGCGCGCGACGCACGACACGGCGCGCGCGCTGTCGGTACACTTTCGTCCCGATGAAACTCCTCGTCGCCGACAAGCTCGAAGAAGAAGCCCTCACCGCATTTCGCGCCATCCCGGGGCTCGAAGTGGTTTCGAATCCGGGGATCTCGAAGGACGAACTCGCGTCCGCCCTCGGCGACGTGCACATCCTCGTCGTGCGTTCGAAAGAAGTGCGACGCGCGGCGATCGAAGCGGGCCGCAAGCTCGCGCTCATCGTGCGCGCCGGCGCCGGGACGAACACCATCGACGTCGAGGCCGCCAGCGAGCGCGGTGTCTACGTCGCGAACTGCCCGGGCAAGAATGCCATCGCGGTCGCCGAACTCGCGGTGGGCATGATGCTGTCGCTCGATCGCCGCCTCCCCGAGGCAACGCGCTCGCTCATGGCGGGCAAGTGGGAGAAGGGCGAGTTCGGCAAGGCCGACGGTCTGTTCGGCAAGCGTGTCGGTGTCGTCGGTCTCGGGTCGATCGGACGCGAAGTACTCACGCGCGTTCGCGCGCTCGGGATGATTCCACACGCGTGGTCGCGATCGCTCACGGATGCGACGGCCCGCGAACTCGGCGTCACGCGCGCGCCCACGATCGAAGCGCTCGCGTCGGTAAGCGATGTGTTCAGCATTCACCTTCCACTCAAGGCCGACACCCGCAACGTGATCGGTGCGCGCGTGTTCGAAGCACTTCCGCAGCGCGCGATCGTCGTGAACACCGCGCGTGCCGAAGTGATGGACTACGCGGCCCTCGCCGCCGCGATCGAGTCACGCCATCTGCGCGTCGGGCTCGATGTGTTCCCGGGCGAACCCGAGGGCGGCAAGGGATCGTTTCAACACGAACTGCTTCAGCACTCCGCGATCGTCGCCACCCCGCACATCGGCGCGTCGACGCAACAAGCACAGCTCGCAATCGCGTCGGAAACTGTCCGCATCGTGAAGTCTTTCATCACGAGTGGCGAAGTGCCGAACTGCGTGAACATCGCGGCCAAGAGCCCGGCGCGCTGTCAGCTCGTGGTGCGTCACTTCGATCGCGTCGGCGTTCTCGCCAACGTTCTCGGCGTCATCAAACAGCACGGCATCAACGTCGAAGAGATGACCAACGTGCCGTTCGAAGGGAACAAGGCCGCCTGCGCGAAGATCCGGCTCGCGCAGTTTCCGAGCGCCGAGTGTCTGCATG
Source organism: uncultured Myxococcales bacterium (assembly GCA_966212315.1). GTDB lineage: Bacteria > Myxococcota_A > Polyangia > Polyangiales > CBIHQZ01. Next base: position 5,565 of record CBIHQZ010000002.1, on the reverse strand, counting down.
GCATCGAATCGAGTTCGCCCGACGTGATTCACGTCGAAGCGATTCCGGTCTGACGCTCGCTCGCTAGCCCTCCCAACAGATCGTCGCCCGGCACTCGGCATCCGCGTCGGAGACGCACGCGGTGCGCGAGACCGTCACGTGGCGACAGCCCATCGCCGAGAACACCGCCGCCATCGTTTCGCACGTGAACAGGCACACGAGCGGATGATGCCCGGGCCAATTCCACGTGCGCGACGTCGCTTCGCCCGCTCCCACCACGGTGATTTCGCGATCTCCGTTGTCGTGAAGCATCCGCCACATCGGCTGGATCGCGCGTGCATAGCGCTCGGGGGTCGCGATGCGTTCGAAGACGAATCGGTAGACGCCTCGCAAAGCGGTCGCGACCGCGCCGAACGCGAGTTCGTGCACCAGCATCCGCTGCGCGGCGGGAGGCTTACCCGATGCCATCGCGTCGAGAAGCCGGTGCGCGTACTCGGCGGGATACCAGCTCGATGCGACGAACCCGAACGCATCGGCGCGCGGATCGATCGCCGCCAGCATGTCGGCCGGAAGCGAGGTCACGATGCGTTCGCCGACTTCGGTCGCGAACTCGCGTTGCACGTAGCGCGCGCATTCCCGCAGCGCGCTCCCTTTGATCCGCGGGCCTTTCGTTGCCTGCATCCCCACGACCCTGTCGTTTGTACCATGCGCCCACGCGCCAACATGGCTCGCAGCGATTCACGCGGTCGACGTCGCGGCGCCTACGGTACACTCGCGCGGCACGCGTGATTCGATCGCTCCACCGCACTCGACTCCTCGCTCGTTCGACGATGTTCGCGGCTGCCATGTCGGCACATGCGTCGTTCGCGCACGCGCAGTCGTCGACCAACTCGTCGCTCGACGAAGAGGTACCCGAGGAGGAGCCGACGCGTGCGACGGCGACCGCCGTGAGCCCCGCCGACCAGGGGCCCGTTCGCGCGTATCAGTCTCCGCGCAATGCGGGGTGGTTCGAACCCGTGTGGCCGGTCGTCGGTGCCTTCACGCGCTACTACAACACCAACATCGGCTACAGCCGCTCGCTCTCGCGCGGTCTCGACTTCAACGCGACCGTCGGCGTCGGCTTCTACGATCAGTACGGAACGATTCGCCCGACCGGCGGACTGTCGCTGGGACTCACGGTCTTCGTCACCGGCCACGAGCCGATGAACGGGCTGTTCTTCGCACCGAAGATCGCGTTCAGTTCGCTGCTCGACAATCGCTTTGGCGGTAACTCGACCTACTTCGGGCCGGGTCTCGACGTCGGGTATCAGTACACACACGGCGGATTCTTCATCGCGTCGGTCATCGGCGTGGAGTGGAACGTCGGATTCAACGCATCGACGAGTCCGTTCTACGCGACGCGCATCAACCTCGCCGCGTTGCGCATCGGATGGACGTTCGACGGTGCGAGCGGATCGCCGGGCGAACGTCGCCGCACGCTGCGACTCGCATCGCACGAGCCGCGCGGATTCGATCTCGCAAACGATCGACGCCCGCGGTCTGTCGCGCTGTGGACCGTCCCCGTCTGGATGGCGATCGGCCCGCTGTTCAATCGCTACAACGTCGGCTTCGGTGCGACCGTGGCCGTCGCCGAGCGACTTCAGCTGGTGATCGAAGGCTCGTACGAGTGGGGCGCGATCACCAACAACGTCACTGGCCGCGCCGCGAATTACGGACGCGTCGATGCCGCCGTCGGCGCTGCGATCGTCCTGGTCCCCACCGGCGGACTGACCGGGCTGTTCGTGCAGCCGAAATTCTACGGAAGCGTCTGGATCCCCGGTGCGTTCGGTGGGCTCGCGCCGGCGGTGGGCGCAGGGTTCGGACTCGACATCGGGTACACGTTCACCGCAGGCCCGCTCTACATCGCGCCGGTGTTCGGCGTTCGCCTCGGTGGGATCGCGCTTTCGCAACCCGGCGTGCTGGCGCAACAGCAGCCGAGCGGCTTCTACCCCGAACTGAACTTCACCGTGATGCGCATGGGACTCGCGTTCTGAGCCCCTTCGGTTCGTATCGCCCGCACTACTGGGCGATGTAGACGCGCACGCCGTTGTAGACCGCGGGGCGTTGATACACGCCGGTCGGTGCCGTGTAGTACACCTCCGGCTGCTGCTGGAGCACCACGGGCTGCTGGTAGTAGTACGGCTGCTGCTGTTGCACGTACACCTGCGCGGGCTGCTGCTGGACGTACGTCGGCTGAACGTAGGTGGGTTGCTGCTGCACGTACGTCTGCTGCACGTAGGCCGGCTGCTGCTGCACGTACACCGGCTGCGCGCGGTAGTACCCGCCGCCACCGTAGTAGCCGTAGCGGCTTCGAACGTGACACCCCGTTCCGACGGAGAGCGAGAGTGCGGCGAACGCGAGGGAAGCGACGAGGGTGTTGCGCATCGTGGTGGGGCCGCACCTGAGCACGGCATGTGCCATCGGTGGACTCGCGACGACACGCGAGGAATCGCAGCGGCTCTCGTATCGACCGCGACCGCGCGGTCACGGTCGAGCGTGAACGCGCGTGCACAGCCATCGCGACTCGCGATGCATCGATCGCGTCGCGTGTATCGCGCGCGCGGCGTTCGTTTTCCTCGCGAAGCGCCGATTCGTTCGCGTGGAAGTTCGGCGAGCGCCGCCGAGAGATCTCGCTGACAGCTTGTTTCGCAGCGGGATACCCTGGCGATCAACAACATGGCGGGACCGAAAGACGGCGACAAGAAGTCGAACGACGTCATCGAACTGGATGCGACGCTCGAAGCGACGGGCGGACATCCGGCAATCACCGATGCCCCCGTTCCCCTGGTGCAGACGCCGCGTCGCAGCGTTCCGCCGCCGCCGCCGACGCCCCGGAGAAGCGTTCCACCGCCGCCACCTCCGCCGGGCGCCGCACCGCGCCGGAGCATGCCGCCCCCCACGCCGGCCGCGCGTCGCAGCGCACCGCCGCCGCCGCCCGCGCGACCCGCGCCGCTGCAACCGATTCCTGGCGCGCCTTCGAGCGTGGGAGTTCCAGGTGCGCTCAAGTCGCCAGGGCTTCCGCGCACGCACACGGTCATTCACGGGGTCACACCGCCGGCTGTTCCCGCGGAACCGCCGTCTGCGCCGAAGCCGCCCTCGCTGCGCGCGTCGAAGATGCCGCCGCCTCCGCCAGCCGTGAGTGTTCCGACGGTGCCGGGTTCTGCGACGTCGAGCGCGACACCCGGAGTTGCACCGCCGCCCGTTCCACCATCGATCGTCGCGGTCAGCGCCCCGCCCCCAACGCCCGGTGGCGGTCCGTCGATCACCGCGCTCGCGGCCGCGCACGCGGCAGCCGCCGAAGCAGCCCCGACACCGGAAGACGTGCCGTGGCATGCGATGAGCGAGCGCCTTCCGCGTGAAGCCGACGCACTTGCAGCGGCGCAACCCGCGCGCGCCGCCATGATGCTCGCAGCACATGCCCGTGTAGCGCTCGATGTCCGCGAGGATCCCGCGACGGGCGATGCGTCACTCACGCGCGCGCACGGGTTGTCGCCCGATGTGCGAGCGGTTGCGCTCTCGCGACGCTGGAGTGCCGAGCGACGCGGGCGCAATGCCGACATTCTCGCCCTCGCGCGCACCGAACTGCCGCTGGTCGGCGATCCGCGCGAGCGCATCGCGTTGCTCTTCGAGATCGCCGCCATCGAAGACGGCGCCAACGGACAGCTCGACCCCACCGAGAAGGCGCTGCGTGAAGCAGCAGCACTCGATGCCAGCGAACCAGGCGCGTGGGAATGGCTCGGATCGCTTCACCATCGACGCGGAAAACACCGCGAAGCTGTCGAAGCATGGGGAGCGCTCGCCACTGCGCTCGGAGACGCATCCGCTCGGTCCGCGCTGCACACCGCGGCGGGATCTGCGCGCGAAGCGTTCCTCGACGATGCAACCGGAGCGCTGGCCGAGTTGCGGCGTGCACTCGAATCCGATCCCGCTCATCCGGGTGCACTCGCAGCGATCGAAGCGCTCCACCTGCGCGCGCGTTCGTGGGTCGATTACGCGCGCACCCTCGTGGCGCAGGGCGATCTCGTGGGCGATCCCGCGACGTCGCGCGAACTCTACGAACGTGCCGGCGACGTGTTGTGGGAATGCGCGGGCGATGCGCCCTCGGCAGCAGCTTGCTACGAGCGCGCGGCATCGATGGCTCCGCGCGCGATCGAGCCGATCGAGAAATTCGCAGCGGTGCTCGAGAGCGCGGGACGGTGGGCCGATCTCCCGCGCGTGTACGAACGGATCCTGCAGGTCCTTCGCGATCCCACGCAGCAAGCCGCGGTGCTGGTAAAGCTCGGCACCGTGTACGAAACGCGCCTCGATCGACTCGACGAAGCGCAGGCCGCGTATCGCCGCGCCCTCGATGCGACCCCGACTTTCGCGCCGGCCGCGCAGGCCCTCGCCGGCGTGCTTCGTGCGCAGCGCAACTGGCGTGATCTCGTCGCGCTCGAACGAATCGAAGCCGATCGGCTCGTCGATCCCGTTCAGCGTTCGTCGCGCTACGCGGCCATCGGCGAGATCCTCGAGAAGCAACTCGACACGCCCGAAGCAGCCGTCGATCTCTACGATCGGGCGCTCACTCTCGACCCCGGCAACACCGCCGCGTTCGATGCCCTCGAGCGGATTCACCGCACGAACGGGAATTGGGACGCATTGATCCAGGCCCACGAGACGCTGATCACCGGCGCCAAGGATCCGGCGCGCCTTCGGGCGTTGCGCTGGCAACTCGCGCAACTGCTGCTCGATCGCACCAACGATCCCGAAAAAGCGGCCAGCGTCCTCGAAGCAACACTGCGCGGCCCCTCCGATGAATTCCCGGCGCGGCTCGCGCTCGCCCGCGCGCATGCGTCGGCCGGTCGCTGGGCGGATCACGTCGCGGCACTCGAAGCGCAGGCGAACCTGCTCAAGGACGAAGACGACCTGCTGCGCACGCTCTACCGCGCCGCGAGCGTGATCGAGACGCGTCTCGACGATCCTCGTCGGGCGCTCGGCGCGTACGCAAAGGTGCTGGAGAAAGCGCCGCGGCACGAAGCGTCGTTGCGGGCGGTCTCGCGCATTCATCAATCGCAGTCGGCGTGGGACGAGGTCGTCGCTGTCGAACGAAAGCTCATCGCGATCGCCGCACGCCCCGACGACGCGGCGCTCGGTCTCTATCGCATCGGCCGGATCTTCGAGGAACGCCTGGGCCGACCCGACGACGCGCTCAAGGCGTACGACGAAGCCATCGGCCGTGCGCCGTCGTTCATTCCGGCGAAGAGTGCGCTCGAGCGCGGACTGCGCAGCGCGCGTCGATTTCCACAACTCGCAGATCTGTACGAAAAGCAGGCGGCGCTGGCGACCGACGCGAACGCGAAGTGTCGCGCACATCTCGAAGCGGCCGCGGCCTACGAGCTGCACCTCCAGGACGCGCAGCGCGCGGCGACGCACTACGAACAGGCCCTGGCCGCAGTGCCCGATCACGATGGCGCGAAGTGGGGGTTGATTCGCCTGCGCGAAGGTTCGGGTGTGTGGCAACGCGTCGACGCGCTGCTGCAATCGTCGCTCGCGCGGGCCACGCACTCG
>CBIHQZ010000001.1:0-39983 GCA_966212315.1 uncultured Myxococcales bacterium | reverse complement strand
TCGCTCGCACCGCACGTTGCCCCACCGCCGATGATTGCAGTGCCCGCACCCGCTCCGTCGCGCGGGATGATGCCGTACGCAATCGGCGGAGCGGTTGCGCTCGCGGTGATTCTCGCGGGCGTGGGCGGCGCCGCGGTGCACGCGCGCATGGCCGGCAACCGTCCCGCGAATGCGGTCACCGCGCCGGCCGCGATGCCGAACCCGTCGCCACCACCGCCGCCGGTCGCGCCGATCTCACCCGCGGCCGATCCGAAGCCGCCCGAGGCCGTTCCAACGGCGCCCGCAGCGACGCCGACAACGAGTGCAGACGCCGGCGTCGCGATTGCGACACGATCGTCGTGCGAGAACTGGTCGGGCACGTTCGATGACCTCGCCGGGCCCGGCAGGGTGAGCGCGCGATTGTGCACGTCGAGCAACAGCGTCTCCGGCACCGCGTCCTGGCATACCAATCTGTCGTACGCGACCGCGGTCGCAGGCTCGTGGAACGCGGCCCACACGCTGCTCACGCTTCGCGACACCCGCATCACGCGCGCCGAGAGCGAGCCCTGCATGTCGACGTATCACCTTCGCGCCGAGGGCTCCCGCCGACTCTCGGGCATCTGGGAATCGCCGCACTGCCGCGGCATCACCCATGGCGGGATGACACTGTCGCGATAGAGCGATTCATAAGAGACTTCATGTCGAAGCGATTCTCGATCATCGTCCTCGCCACCGCCGTCGTGGCATCGAACGCTCGCCTCGGCGCGTCGCAGACCACGCCGCACGCGGTGTCACGCGCGTTCGTGTCCCCGTGCCCCGACGGCATGAAGCGGATCCTCGGCGGAACGGCACGAATGGGCATCGATGCAGTCGCCGGTGACGAAGCGGACGACGAGGGCGAAGCGAATCCCGCCGAGGGGCCGCGTCACGAAGTGCATCTCGCGCCTTACTGCATCGACCGCACGGAGGTGACGATCGACGCCTATCGAACGTGCGTGCAGGAAGGCCATTGCACGGCGACGCCGACCGATGGCGCATGCAACGCGCGACCAGGTGTTGCCCCGAACCACCCCGCCAATTGCGTGAATTGGAACCAGGCGCGCGCGTTCTGCGGGTGGCGACATGCTCGGTTGCCGACCGAAGCCGAGTGGGAGTTCGCTGCGCGAGGAACGGATGAACGCAGCTATCCCTGGGGAAACGCCGATCCGGCGGCCACGCTGTTGTGCTGGAGCCGCGACGAGGCCGACGGCACTTGCACCGTCGGGAGCCATCCGGCCGGCGCAAGTCCATTCTGATTGCAGGACATGGCGGGCAACGTGCTCGAGTGGACGTGGGACTTCTACGGCCCGTATCCGGGTGGGGTCGTCACGAACCCGCAAGGCGCGCGGCGCGGAACGGTGCACGTGTTTCGGGGCGGAAGTTGGGAAGACTCGAATGGAGACAGCGTGCGGGCAGACAATCGACGCGGCGGGGACGTCGTGCAACTCAGTCGCATCGGGTTTCGCTGCGCGTCGGCGGTGCGCTGAGATGTCGCGATCGTGCGGAAGGCCCGGGGGAGATCGATGGCGGCGGGCTCGTATCGTCCGCACCCGATGAGGAAGCCGTCATTCGTTGCATCGTTCTCGCGCGGGCTCGTTCTCGGCGCTCTTGCCCTCACCACGAGCTGCCACTCGACGCGCACGGCGTCACAGCCGCAATCGCAGCCGCCATCGCGAGGCCCCGACGCCGACGATGTGCGTTCACCCGCACCTCCCGCCGTCGACGCCGCGACGCAGCGGGCGATCGGCACCGCGAGCGCGCGGTTCGGGCTCGAAATACTGGCGCGACTTCCTACGCGCGAGAACGCGCTGATCAGTCCTCTCGATCTCCATCGCGGGCTCTCGATGCTCGAAGAAGGCGCGGACGAGACGACCGCCGCGCAACTTCGGGCAGTGCTCCATACCGACGCTATCGATACGCGCGGAGAGGCCCTCGCGGCACTCGTCGCGACCCTCGCGGCGACGTCGTCCCACCCGGGAAATGTCTTCACGTCGGGCGCGCGGGTGTGGGCGGCGCGCGATGTGATCTTCGAACGGCGATTCCTCGACCGCATGCGTGACATCTTCGGCGCGCCCGCGACGCCGCTCGACTTCGCCCACGATACGGACGGCGCCCGCGCCACGATCAACACGTGGGTCGCGGATCGCACACAAGGGCACATCCCGGAGCTGCTTCGCGAACTCCTGCCGAGCACGCGGATCGTGCTCACCACCGCCGCGTACTTCCTCGGTCGATGGCGCACGCCCTTCGATCCCGCGTCGACGCAACCCGGGCGGTTCTATCTCACGCCGACAACGAGCAAGTCCGTCGCGATGATGCACGGCGATCTGCGGTTGCCGTTGTTCGACAGCGAGGGTGTCCAACTGCTCGAACTGCCCTACGAGGGTGGCGGACTCGTGCTCGACGTCGTGCTTCCACGGCCGGGAACGACCCTCGAAACGCTGGCGCCGCGACTGACCGAAGAAAACGTGAATGCGTGGTCGGAGCGTGCGAACGAAAACGTCACGCGAGTCGTGGTCACGCTTCCACGCATCGCGGTGCGCGGACGCCCGGCGCTGCGCGAGCCGCTGACGGACGCGGGGCTGCGGGACGTATTCGACCACCCGAACCTTGCGAACCTGTCGCGAAGCGAAGCGCTGCGATTGGACCAGGTGGTTCACGAAGCAACGGTGGAGTTCTCCGAGGTCGGGACCGAAGCGTCCGCGGCGACGGCGATCGTCGGGGGGTACGCCGGCGTGAACGTGCCTCCCGCCTACATGGTGAATCGTCCGTTCTTCTTCGCGATCCGTCATCGTCCGACGCACGCAGTGCTGTTCGCGGGGCGGGTGATGGATGTCGACCCGGGGACTACCGCGGTGCCGGGCGACGCCGCCCATGATCCCGATGTGCCGCCGGGCGACCCGCTTCATCCGGCACCTTCCCGAGGGCTGCGCGGACGCCGCAGAAACGGTCCCAGCGTCATGGCGTTGCCGCCGACGGTCGTCGGAGCGCTCTCGCCCGAGGAGATCCGCCGTGTCGTGCTTCGTCACTTGAACGACGTCACGCGGTGCTACGACGGCGCGCTCGCCCATGATCCGACCGCAAACGGCTCGGCGACGATCCGCTTCACGATCGATGCGATCGGGCACGTGGTTCACCCGTATTCCGAACCCGCGGGGGACGATGTCGTCGTCGTGGCCGCGTGCACCATCAACGCGATTCACCGCTGGGTATTTCCGCCGCCCCCGTCGGGTACGGTCGACGTGCGCTACCAGTTCCGTTTGCGGGCGCCGGAGTAGATCACCGCCCGCGGAATGCCCCAGTCGCGATCTCGCGGCGCTTGCGATGTAACGTCTCTTGAATGCTGCTCGTCGTGCTGTACCCGCCGCCCGCATCGAATGCCGAGACCACATCGAGGCTCGCGTCGGCGCTCGGACGAACGGAGTACGAAGCACGCCTCTGGCTCGCATCGCCGCTGCCGCACATCGTGGCGCGCGTGGAGAGCCGCGGCGAGGCGGATGCTTGCGTGGCGTCGCTGCGCGGCTGGCAATTCGACGCGGAATGGCTCGACGACGAGTCGCTTCCGTCGTCCGCCGACATGACCCTCGCGCGCTCTCCCTCGATCGACGACGCCGGCCTGCACGCAAACGGCCCCGGAAGCGAACGGCTCGGCTGGGACGAGATCGTGGCGATGGTGCTCGCGAAGAGCAGTATTCCGGTGGAGCGATCGAGCGTGGAGGCAGTCGCGGTGCGTGTCGGGCGGGGAACGGTCACGATGCCGCGAGAGAAGACCACCCACGAGCGATCGGCGCAGAGCCTGCTCTATCTCTTCGCGCGAGCCGGGATGCCGTGGATGTTCGCCGAGCAGGGCGTCCAGTGGGCGTCGCTGGGGGTGCCGCTGCGTCCGACGCGGCGTGAGAATCTGCTGATGCTGATCGACGTACTGCGAAAGCGGGCGCCGCGCGCGCACTACGACGACTCGCTCTTGAAACACCCGGCGCCGCGCTTCGATCTCGCGCAGGTGCGCGCGGTGAGGCGGTGAAGGCGATGCCGAATCGCGCGATGGACGTGGCCGCTTACCTCAGTGCACGCCGTGGGATGCGACAGCGAGGCGGGCCTTTTCGGTGAGTCGCGGCGGCGATCGTGCGGACGAGGGCAGGAGCAGGGGCAAGGGCAAGGGCAAGGGCAGATGGGAATGCCTTCCATCTCCCACTGGTTGATCCGCCGCCCCGCTATGGGGTATGCCCCGCGACTCGGAAAAAACCCTATGTACAGCCGCGCCATTACCGAACTGGTCCAGAAGGAAAGCGAGTTCGTCGACAAGATCCTCGCCGAGGTCGGTCGCGTGATCGTCGGTCAGGAGTACATGGTTCGCCGACTCCTGATCGGACTCCTCGCCAACGGGCATGTCCTTCTCGAAGGCGTCCCCGGCCTCGCGAAGACGCTCACCGTGCGAACCCTGTGCGATGCGATCGAAGCGAAGTTCGCCCGCATCCAGTTCACGCCGGACCTTCTCCCCGCCGACCTCATCGGCACCGTGATCTATCGCCCGCAGGACGCGACGTTCACCGCCAAGAAGGGGCCGGTGTTCGCGAACCTCGTGCTCGCCGACGAGATCAATCGCGCGCCCGCCAAAGTGCAGAGCGCGCTACTCGAAGCGATGCAGGAACACCAGGTCACCATCGGCGACCAGACGTTCCCGCTCCCCGAGCCGTTCATCGTGATGGCGACGCAGAACCCGATCGAGCAGGAAGGGACGTATCCGCTCCCCGAAGCGCAGGTCGACCGCTTCATGCTCAACGTGAAGGTCGGCTATCCGACCCGCGACGAAGAGCGCGCGATCATGGATCGGCAGACGTCGGGCGTGAAGACGGCGGTACAGCCGGTGGTCGAACTGCAGAAGCTGCTCGAAGCGCGCGCGGTGATCCCGCAGGTGTACGTCGACGACAAGGTGAAGGACTACATCGTGTCGATCGTGTTCGCGACGCGCGATCCCGCGAAGGCCGGGCTTCAGAACATCGCGCCGCTCGTGAAGTACGGTGCTTCGCCGCGCGCGACCATCGCGCTCAATCAAGCCGCGCGTGCGCACGCGTTTCTCGAGCATCGCGGCTACGTCACCCCCGAGGACGTGAAGGCCATCGGGCTCGATGTGCTCCGCCATCGCGTGGTGCTCACGTACGAAGCCGAGGCCGAAGAGGTCACCGCCGATCAAGTCATCGGCAAGATCTTCGACGCCGTCGAAGTGCCGTAATCGTCGTCGCAACCGTTCGCCAAGGATCGCTCACACCCACACGTCGATGATTCCGCGCGAGATCCTCAAGAAGCTCCGCAAGATCGAGATTCACACGGCGCGGCTCGCCAACGAGCAGCTCGTGGGGAACTACCACTCGGTCTTCAAGGGACGTGGTCTCGCGTTCGACGAAGTGCGGATGTATCAGCCGGGCGACGACGTTCGCTTCATCGACTGGAACGTCACCGCGCGCACGAGCACGCCGCACGTGAAGGTGTTTCGCGAAGAGCGCGAGATGACCGTGATGCTGGTGGTCGATCTGTCGGGCTCGCAACGCTTCGGGACGAAGATCACCAAGAAGAACGACCTCGTCGCGGAGATCGCCGGGATCATCGCGTTCAGTGCCATCAAGAACAACGACCGCGTCGGCCTCGTGCTCTTCACCGACGACGTCGAGCGCGTGGTGCCGCCGAAAAAGGGCGCCAAACACGTGATGCGGGTGGTGGCCGAGACGCTGAGTTTCCAGCCGAAGGGCCGGGGAACGAATCTCGCCAAGGCACTCGAGACGGTGGGGCATCTCTCGCGACGGCGCGCGGCGGTGTTCATGATCTCGGACTTCATCGGACGCGGCTACGAACACGCGCTCCGCATCGCGGCGGCGAAGCACGACATCGTGCCGATCGTGGTGAGCGATCCGCGCGAAGAAGAAATGGTCGACGTCGGGATCGCGATGTTCGAAGACCTCGAGACCGGCGAGGTGGTGCCGATCGATACGTCGAGCCGCCGCGTGCGCGAGTTCTACAAACGCGAGATGGCGCGACACCGCGCGTCGCGCGACGGACTCTTCAAGCGACTGGGACTCGATCACATCGCGATCTCCACCGGACGCCCTTACATCGTGCCGCTCGCGGACTTCTTCCGGCGGCGCGCGAAACGGATGCGGTACGGATGAAGCGCGTTCGCATCGCACTCCCGGTCGGTGTCTTCGTCGCGCTCGCATTCGCGAGTGTGCCCGCACGCGCGCAGACGCTCGATGCGTCGGCGCTCGCTGCCGACGCCGCTGTCACCGATGCAGCCGCGGTCGACGACGCCGGCGAGTCGAGCGACGCCGAGTCATCCGGCACCGGACGCTGCCCGACCGATCCGATTCCCGCAGGGCACGAAGTGCAGGCGGATTTCCGCATCGCACCGGCACGTCCGACGGTGGGCGATCGCGTGATCGTCACGTACCGCTTCACGCATCACACGAGCGACGGCGTCGAGTACGACCCGGATCCCATCGCGTTCGCGCAGCCGGATGCCGAGATGGAATACGCGCGCGAACAGCCCGAGCGCGATCGTCGCGTGCACGCGGGGCCGAACGGGCTGGTGTACGGCGAAGTGCAGGTCGCGGTGCAGCCGTTCAAGACGGGCGACATCGTGATCGCGCCGCAACTCGCGCGTCTGCGTGCCGCGGGCGATGTCATTCGCGTCTGCACCCCCGAGGTGCGCTTCCGCGTGCACGATCCGTTCGGCAACACGAACAACCCTTCGCCGCGCGATGTCACGCCGCCCGAGTCGGTCACCGAGGATGCGTATCGCTGGCGTTGGTTCGCACTGGCGCTCGACGCGATCTTCGCGATCATCGTGGTGACCCTGGCGGTGAGTGCGTATCTCCGCAGCCGTCCGAAGAAGGTGGTGCCGCCGCCGCCGCCGCGCCCCGCGTGGATCATTGCCATCGAGGCGCTCGATGCGATCGCACGCAGCGACCTGCTCTCGCGCGGTCTCACCAAGGAGTACTACGATGCGATCAGCGACGTGGTGCGACGTTACCTCGGTGGCTCGCGCGGGTTCGATGCGCTCGAGATGACCACCGAAGAACTGTTGCGACGCATGCGCAAATCGCCCCTCCCGGGCGTTGCTCCCGCGGAGATCGAGCACCTGTTGCGCGAGTGCGACCTGGTGAAATTCGCGCGCTACGTGCCGTCGCACGAAGAGTCGGAAGCGATCTTGAACAGCGGCTACGCGATCGTGCGTCGCTCGTCTCCGGCCGGCACGGGGCCGTCGAGTGGCGGTGGTGCGGGCGGACCGGTGGCGCCGCCGCGCGCGGTCGACGGTGACTCGGGCGGGAGGCGCGCATGAGGCTCTCGCGTGTGCTTCGCGACACGTTGATGTTCGCGATCCCGCTCTTGCTGATCGCGGTGTTCGTGTACGCGTACGTGATCATCGATCACGCCTGGCAGGTGCAACTCGCGCGACCGAAGCTGCTGCTGCTCCTGCCGGCCACGTTCGTCGCCTACGTGATCGCGACCGTCGCGTACAAGCCGCTGCGCGCATCGCCGGGGCAATCGTTCGCGCATCTGTTCTTCTCACGCGGGAGCGAAGCCGCGCGCATGCCGATGGGATGGCGCGCGCGCTTCATGCAGTTCCCCGCCGCGCTCCGCATCGTCGCGATCGTGCTGGTCGGTTTCGCACTGGCGCGCCCGCAGCGCATCGACGCGACCGAGAGCCTCGAACTCTCCGGCATCGACATCGTCATCGTGCTCGACATGTCGGGTTCGATGCGCGCGAGCGACCTGCAACCCACGCGTTTGCAGGCCGCGAAAGAAGTGATCCTCAACTTCATCGAACGCCGCCGCACCGATCGCATCGGCTTCGTCGTGTTCGGCCGTGAAGCCTTCCCCGCGCTGGCACCGACGCTCGATTACAACGTGCTGCGCGGCACCGTTCAGCAGATGGAAATCGGGGTGCTCTCCGACGAGAGCCACAGCGGCACCGCCATCGGTGACGGTCTCGGCGCATCGCTCAACTACCTTCGCCGCAGCGACGCGCGCAGCAAGGTGGTGGTGCTCCTCACCGACGGTGCGAACAACGCGGGCCACGTCGATCCGAATCACGCCGCGCAATTCGCGAGCGCGCTGCACGTGAAGGTCTACACGGTGCTGGTCGGTCAATCCGATGAAGCGCCGATCGTCACCGGCACCGATCTCTTCGGCCGGCCGCAAGTGCAGATGGCGCGCTTCCCGGTCGACCCCGCGCTGCTCCAGCGCATCGCCACCGAAACCGACGGGCAGTTCTTCCGCGCGATCGATCGCGCCTCGCTCGACCAGGCGTTCCACACGATTCTCGATCGACTCGAACGCTCGCGCATCGCCGACACCGGCACTCGCCCGGCCGAACTCTTCGTGTGGCTCCTCGCGCCCGCGGTCGCGCTCATCGCACTCGAGATTCTTCTCGCATCGACCCTGCTCCGGAGGTTCCCGTGAGCTGGCGCTGGGCAGAGCCTCGCATTCTGTGGATCGCACTCGCGCTCGTCGTGGGTGCGGTGCTCGCGATGTTGTGGGCCGTGCGTGCGCGTCGTGCGGCGCTCTCACGCTTCGGCGACCCCGATCTGGTGCGCGACCTGCGTGACGGCGTCCCGGCCGGATGGCGTGTGGCGCGCGGCGTGATGACGATCCTCGCACTCGGTCTGGTGACCCTCGCGGTGGCACGACCGCAGGGGCGCGCACGCACCGATGTCGTGGCTCGGCGCGGGATCGACATCGTGGTGTGTCTCGACGTGTCGAAGTCGATGCTCGCGCGTGACGTTGCACCTTCGCGCATTCAGCGCGCGCGCAACGAACTGCAGCGCTTGCTCCAGGAAGAGCCGGGCGATCGCATCGGTGTCGTGGTCTTCGCCGGCGCGACGATGAGCTATCCGCTCACGACCGATCACGAGTCGGCCGAACGCTTCATGCGCGAAGTCGAGCCGTGGAACTTCCCGGTCGGCGGAACGTCCATCGGGCGGTCCATCACCGCGGCGCAGGAACTCTTCCGCGAAGATCGACTCGCTGCTCGCCGTTCGAAAGTCATCATCGTGCTCACCGACGGCGAAGACCTCGACGGCGACCCGGTGGCTGCGGCCCGCGCTGCAGCGGGCGATGGCATCCAGGTCTTCATCGACGCCATCGGCAGCACGCTCCCCGAGCCGATTCCGCAGTTCACCCCCGAAGGCCGCATGGCGGGGTTCGAACGCGATTCGCACGGGCAGATCAAGATGACGCAGTTCACGCCCTCGATGGAGCAGCAGCTTCGCGAGACCGCGACTGCGGGCAACGGTCGTTACTTCCGCGCACGCCAGGGTGAAGTCGGCATCGAACAGGTGCGTCGCGAAGTCGCCTCGCTTCGTCGCGCGGAAATCGCCGCTACGCAGCAGACCGTCTTCGACGAGTTGATGCTCTGGCCCACGCTTGCGGCGTTTCTTCTGCTCGTCGTGAGCAGCGTGTTCGTCCCCGAACGCATCGTGCGTCGTCGTCGCGTGGAGGCACGGTCGTGAGCGAGACCGACGTGAAGCCGACCGCGCCGCGCAAGAAGCGCAAGAAGAAGGGCGCGAAAGGGAAGATCGCAGCGGCTCCCGCGCGCCGTCCCTGGTGGATCGCGGTGCTCGTCGGGATCGCGCTGGCGGCGTACACCGTGTGGGCGTGGCCCGCGCGACCGGCGCCCGAACCGCACGTGCGGCAGGGCAACACGCACTATGCGGGGCGTCGTTTCCGCGAAGCGCTCGGCGAGTACGAGAGCGCGCCCGGCGGCGGTGCGCGCAACGCGGGTGTCCATCTCGATCGCGGTCTCGCACGCTATCGCGTGAGCGTTCCGCCCCCCGATGGCGGCGTCGGACTTCCGATGCTCCCGCCCGATGCGAGCGCCCCCGAGGGTCTCACGCAAGCGCAGGACGAGATGCGCACGGCCGTGCGTGGTGGCTCGAACGGCGCGGCGGAAGACGTCGATGCGTTCCTTCGCGCGCGCGGTGCCTACGACCTCGCCAACACGTTCTTCACGCAGCACCACTGGGACAACGCGATCGAGGCGTACAAAGAAGCGCTGCGTCTCCGTCCCGGCTGGAACGACGCGGCGTGGAATCTCGAACTCGCGAGGCGCTTGCGCGAACTCGAACGCAATCCGCCCGACGCTGGGAACGACGCGGCGATGGATGCGTCGCAGGACTCGGGTCCGCCCGACGCGCAGGACAGCGGCAACGACGCATCGGACAGCGGCAACGACGCGTCCGACAGCGGCGAAGATGGTGGTCGCGACGGCGGCATGGACGGCGGCGGACAAGACGGCGGCGGCCAGGATTCGGGACCGGGTGATTCGGGCTCGGGCGATGGTGGCAACGACGGATCTTCGAGTGGCGATGCCGGCAACGACTCGGGTGCCGAAGGGCAGCAGGACGCCGGTCCGCGCGATGCGGCCGCGCCGCGATCGATGGCGCCGCTCGATGATCTCGACCGCACCTCGCGCTCGCTCCAGAACGAACTGCTTCGTCGCCGCGGGATGACACCGCGCTCGCCCGACGACGATCGCTGAACCATGGCGCGACGCATCGCACGCATGTCCGCTGCGTTCGTCGCGCTCGTGAGTCTCGTACTCACTGCGAGCAACGCGTTCGCCACCGCGCGCGTGCAGGTCGCGATCGATCCGCCGAACCCGATGGTCGGCGAAGCGTTTCGCGTGATCTACAACGTCAGCATCCGCAACGAGACCGGCGTGCAGGTCGCGCCGATCGACTTCGGAACGCTCGAATTGATGTCCGATCCGTCTCCGCCGCAGCTCCCGATGATGTGGGGTGGCGGCTTCTCGATGTCGATCGACACGGCGCAGGAGTACGTCGTGCGCGCGGTCGCGCCGGGGCGCTACACGATCAGCGGCGCGCGCGTGACCAACGTGCAGACCGGTCGCGTGATCGCGCAGCAGCCGCCGATCGTGTTCACGGTGCAGGGCAACAGCGCCATGATCGCCGGCCCCGACGATGCCGGTGCCGAAGACGCACCGCCGCCACCGCCGGCCGATCCCGATGCGCCGCCACCCGGTGACCTCACCGGCGCGGACTTCAATCCCAACGGGTTTCTCCGCGCGGTCGTCGACAATCCGAATCCGTTTCTCGGCCAGCAGATCACGTTGCGCGTGTGGCTCTACGTGGCTTCGTCCGAAGCGAACTGCACGGTGTCCGACGAGCCGACGCTCCCGGGCTTCTGGAACGAGTCGCTCACCGCCCTCACGCGCGAGTGTGCGTCGCGATGGTTCACCACCAACATCGGTGGGCGCTTCATGTCGGTCGGCCTGGTGCGCAAGATCGCGCTGTTTCCGAGCCAGACCGGTCGCCTCGTGATCGGCGAGACGCGCGCGAACGTCGAGATGATGTCGGGCGGAATCTTCCGCTCGGTGCAGCGGATGGATGCGCGCTCGCCCGCTGTCTACGTCGACGTGCGCGAGCCACCGGTGGCGGGCCGTCCGGCGGATTACATCCCCGGGACCATCGGTCCGATTCAACTCACTGCCGAAGTCGATCGACCGAGCGGCAGCGTCGGCGAGACCTTCGGGTTCACACTGCGCGCGATGAGCGAAGGCTCGCTCGCGAGCACCACGCTTGCGCCGCCGACCAACATCGACGGACTCCGCATCCGCGCGGGCGATGCACACGCGACCCACGATCAGAGCACCGGCCGCGTCGTCTCGACGTTGCAGTCGGAAGTGCTCGTCGTCCCCGAACGCGCGGGGCGCTTCGATCTCGGTACCGTGCAAGTGCCTTACTGGGATCCCGTGCGCGGCGCCTACGACGTGGCGCGAGTCGCGCTGCCTGTGATCACCGTGCAGGGCGAGGCGCTCCCGCGCGAAGAAGCCGCGCAGGCGGGCGACGATCCACAGGGCGCGCTCGAAGCCCTCGAACCCTCGCCGGCACTCCGGCCGCATCACGAAGTGTTCACGCGCGGTCCGCTCCCGTTGGTCGCGATCGCAACGCCGCCGATCGGACTGGCGCTCGCGATCTCGCTCTCGTCGCTCGCGCGCACGCTGCGCACGCGTCGCAAAGAGCGCGCGGAATCGATGCGCACCGATCCCGACGAACTCACCGCACAGGCGCGTCGCGAACTCTCGCGCGATCGTGCGAAAGCCATCTCGCTGGCCGGACGTGCCCTCGATCGCGCGCTCGCGGGCTACAAGCGCGAGCACGATGATTCACTCGCATCGCTCTCGACCGCTGCGCGCAGCACGGTCGACGAAGCGCGCGCAGCTTGTGACGGCGCTCGATTCGCCGGCGCGGATGCCGATGCGAACGATCTGCTGACCAAGGTCGAACGCGCGGTGCGTGCGCTCGAGGACGCTTCGTGAGCGCGCGTCGTCGCAGTTTCGCGGCACTCGTCGCGTGCGCGTTGTTCTTCGGAGCGCTCACCGCGCATGCCGTTCCCGTCGCTGATCTCATGGCGCGGGCGCGCGACGCAGCAGCGCATCAACGCTGGAACGACTCGGCACGCGCGCTCGAGGAGATCGTCGCGGCGGGCTACGACTCGACCGGCGTTCTCTACGATCTCGGTACCGCGTATGCGCAGGCCGGTCGGTACGGCGAAGCGATCTGGCGACTCGAACAAGTGAACCGTCGGTCGGTGTTCGCCGGCGACGCGCAGCACAATCTCCGCGCGGCGCGTTTGCGACTCGCGCATCGCGACGCTGGACGCACCGGTCGCGCCGTCGTCGAGACCGCGGTGCCGTGGTCCGTCGCGTTTGCCGAATTGCTCCCGCTCGATTGGTCCGTCGCGCTCACGCTCGGGTGCGAGATCGCCGCGCTCGCGTTCTTGCTCTCGTGGCGTCGTCGTCGCGCCGGCGAGATCGCGCGTGTCGGTAGTGCGGCCGGTGTGATTCTTCTCAGCGGCGCGGCGGTGTTCTTCGGTGCGATCGTGATCGCGCGCCACCTCGACCCGCGTGCCGGCATCGTGCTGCACGACGGATTGCGTCTTCTGCGCGAGCCGACCGCCGACGCCATCGGCGAGAACCCCGTGCGTGAAGGCGAGCGTGTCGACATCGTGTCGCGCAACGGAGCGTTCGTGCGCGTACGCGGCAACGAAGGCCACCAGGGTTGGCTCCCGTCGCGCGACGTCGGTTCACTCGACGAGTGATCTGCGTCGGTTCGTGCGGTGAAACCCCGGTGATTCGACACCCGCGCGAGCTGCGTTCGCGTTGACACTCGCCAACGTCCACGGGCACCATCTTTTGGACTGCGAAACGAAGACGCCACGTGCGGCGTCGAAGAGGAACATCATGGCCGACACTCCCAAGATCCTCGTGGCCGACGACGACGTCGAACTCCTGGCGATTCTCTCCCAGCATCTCCGCAAGACGAAGTGCACGCTCATCGAGGCGCGCGACGGCGAGGAAGCGCTTTCGCTCGCGCGAAAGCATCAGCCCGACCTGATGATCCTCGACGTGATGATGCCCGGCCTCTCGGGGTGGGAAGTCGCGAAGCGAGTGCGCGACGACAGCTCGCTCGAGAACACCGGGATCATCATGCTCACCGCGATCGGCGAGGCGCTCAACGCGCTGACGTCGCCGCTCTACGGTGCCGACGAGAAACTCGACAAGCCGTTCGAGTTCACCGACCTCGACGCGAAGATCAAGAAGGTCCTCGCGGCCCGCAAGGGTGGCGGTCACTCGAAGTCCGCCGCCAAGGGCTGAGCGTTCTCCGCGGCGTTGGCGCTGTGATAGCGTCGCGCCTCGCATGAAGGCCACCTACGCGCACGAGTTCCACTGCGACGCCGACACGTTCTGGAACAAGATCTTCCTCGACCCCGAATACAACAAAGCCCTCTACCTCCAGGGCCTCGGGTTCCCCGAATACGAAGTGCTCGAAGAGCGCGACACGGGCAACACGGTGGTGCGTCGCGTGCGCGTGGTGCCGAAGCAGGACGCGCCTGCTGCGATTCAGAAACTCGTGGGCGGCAAGCTCGCGTACGTCGAAGAGGGCACGTTCGACAAGACCGCGAAGCGCTACCGCTTCAAGGTCGTGAGCGGCGCGATGGCCGACAAGGTTCGCACCGACGGCGAGCTGCGCATCGAACCGGTGGGCGAGAAGCGGGTGCGGCGCGTGTTCGACATGAACGTCGAAGTGAAGATCTTCGGCGTGGGCGGCATGGTCGAGAGCTTCGTGGGCAAGAGCCTGCAGGAGAACTACGACGCCGCGGCGAAGTTCACGAACAAGTGGATCGCCGACAAGGGACTTTGATCCGTTAGACAGCGCGGCCGTTCGATCGAAACAATCAGGAGCGTGTGATGGCGAAGTTCACGGTGAGTCACGAGATCAACTGCGACCCGGAAACCTTCTGGAAGATCTTCTTCGACAAGACCTTCAACGAGACCCTCTTTCGCGACCATCTCCAGTTCCCGAAGTTCGAGATCACCGACTATCGCGAGAACGACAACGAGATCATCCGCAAGGTCCACGGGCAGCCGAAGGTGGACATGCCGGGCCCGGTCGCGAAGCTGATGGGGTCGGGATTTTCGTACACGGAAGAAGGTCGCCTCGACCGCAAGAACAAGCTGTGGACGTGGAAGATGACCCCCAGCACGCTGGCCGACAAAATGCGCAACGAGGGCTCGATGCGCATCGAAGCCGCGGGCCCGGGAAAGGTCCGTCGCGTGGCGGACATCATCATCGAAGCGAAGGTCTTCGGTCTCGGTGGCGTGATCGAGGGCGCGGCGGAGAAGAACCTGCGCGACGGATGGGACAAGAGCGCGACCTTCATGAACCAGTGGATCGCGAGCGGCAAGGGTCCGAAGTAGTCAGCGCGCGATCCCCGTCCACACTTCGAACAGCGGCGAGCCATTCGGCTGCACGAAACGCCGCACCATTCGCACCGCGTCGAAGCCGCTGTTCATTCGCGCACGCAACGCGCGGTTCCAGGTGATATCGCGCGTCGGCCGATAGCCGGGCGCGAACAACGCTTCGTCCCAGATCACGAAGAAGGTGCGCTCGCCCGGACGATGCGCGGGCTCGAACTTCGTTACGTCGACGGTCGGGTAGTTCGTCTCGGCGTTCACGAAGTGGATCGGATGGAACGCGTAGTCCGCGACGAAGATGGTCGCGCGCTGGCCGTGCATCAGTGCTTCGACCTCGCGCTGGATCAGCCATGGCACCGCCACGAGTTCGCGTGGCGTTCGCCATCCGCGGTACGCGCCGCCGCCGTCGAGCACGTAGATGCCGCGATCGGGCCCGCCGCCAGCGGCGAGTCCGTAGGCGATGCGAGAAGTCGGCACCGTGAAGTACACGCACGTCGCGATGACCGCGATGCGCACCACACGCCGCGGTGATTCGGCCAGTGCACCGAGCAGCAACGCCGCCGGTGCAAGCAGCGCGAACAGGTAACGTTCCGAATCGATCGCGCGCAGTTGCCACGGCCGCGCGGGCGCGAGGATCAAAGGCGTCACGACCAGTGCCACCAGGAAGTAGATCGCGGCGAAGCGCTGCAGTTCGTTCCTCGGGGAGAGGCCGGCGCCGCGCCGCGTGAGCGTGCGGGTGATCGCGATGGTGATGCCAACGAACGCGACCGCGACGATCGCCAGCTCGATCGCGAGGGGAAGATTCTGTCCGACGAAGTGACGCACCGTCGCCTCGCCGGCGAGACCGCCGAAGATCGTGCGCCAGTAGGTGTAGAGCCGCGTGGCGAAGTGATCGAACTGGCTGTCCGGGCGCGTCGATCCGCGCGAAGCCACCGAGAGCGCGCCGCGTACGATGGAAATCGCGTGCAGCGATCCGAGCGCGAACGAGACGTAAAGCTCCGGCACGCGCAGCAGCGGTCGATGCGCAGGTTCGATCAAGATGAACAGCCCGCACGCCGCGATCGGCACCACCGCCAGCGGCGAGAAGTGCATGCCGACGAAGAGCACCTGCCCCGCGAGGATCGCGAGGGCGACCCGTTCGCGCCGCGACTTCGCGCGCAGCGCCGCGAGAAAGAGCGCCGGCCCTCCGGTCGCGCATCCCATCGCGAACGCATACGGAACACTCACCGTGCGCGACCACCACACGGCCCATGGATGCACGGCCACCACGGCTGCCACTACGCACGCACCCGCGCGCAATCCCATGCGCGAGAGCCCCGCGAACGTGACGAGCATTCCGAGCGCGGTGCCGAACGCCAGCACCGCGCGCGCGCTCGCGAACGACACACCGAAGTGTGCGAACGAGAACTGGATCATTCGCGCGAAGGTCATCGGCACGAAGCGCGCGTCGGGTGGAAGCGTCGCGGGCCGGCCGAGCAGCGCGTCGCGCGGGATCCAGGTCCAGTTGCCCTCGTCGGCGCACGGGTTCGGAATCGCGTCGAGCTTCCACGCGCGCACGAAGATCGCGACCGCGAGCAACGCAACGAACACCAGAACGGTGTGAACGAAGCGTCGATCGCGCGTCGGCGGCATGGCGGCGGACGCTGCCACGGACGCGCGAAGTGCGGGAGGCGTTTCGTTCAGTGTGGCGTGGCGCGAAGCCAGGTGAGCACGCGTTGCGACTTCGCGAAGGGCAGCTCGTACTGCTCGACCGCCAGCGCTTCGTAACCCGTCGGCGTGGCAAGCGGCTCGGTGGTGAGCACCGCGAACGCGCAACCTTCCTGCACCACACTGGCCGCCAACGGCACCCACGTGTCCGGCGCGAAGACCGCGCGGCCGAAGGCACTGCGTGCGATGCCTCGCGGCGGATGCGCCGGGTCGACGCGCGATTGATTCACCGTCAATCGCTTCGCGAGTCCGAGCGCGCCCATCGCGAGGCGCAGGAACGTCGCGCGCTTCTGGCGCGGTTCGACCATCGTGCCGGTGAATCCGTCGAGCAGCAGCGCGAGCGGCACCGAGAGAGACGCGCCCCCCGCGCCGATTTCCCATCCGGGCGCCGCGCACAACTCGGCCCGGCGCGCGAGCACCAGCGAATCGGCGAGCGCGATCTCTGCCAGCGTCTCCGCGGTCTTCACGCCCACGAGATCGGTGTGCGCGCCGAATCGCGCGAGCGCCGCGCAGTAGTTTGCGAGCACATCGCGCCGCGCGCGCTGCTCGGGCGCGAGCGTGTCGATCAATCGTGTGACGGGCGGAGTGAGCGATGCGAGGTCGAACGCGGCTGGCACGACGCGGACTCTAGGCGAACTTCAGGACGACCTTGGTGTGGTCGTGCAGTGCTTGTTCGAAGCGCTCGCGATCGAACGTCGCGAAGTCGACGATGGTTCCCTCGCCGCGATTGAGGATCACGTCCCACACCGCGTCGTGAACGTTCGGCTCGCGGCGCTCGAGAATCGAGCGAGTGATCTCCCACGTCTCGAAGATCCGGCGACCGACCACGCCGTGCAGTTGCAGGCCGTTCATGATCACGCGATCGAACTTCTCGATCGTGAAGTCGCCGCTCTTCAAGCCGAAGAACACCGCGTGCCCGCCGCGCCGCGCGACCGCGATGGTGTTGTTCACCGACGAATTCGGCCCCGCCATCTCGAACGCGACATCGACGCCGACGCCGTCGGTCAGTTCGCGCACCTTGCGAACCACCGTCTCGTCGTGCGCGTAGCCCTTCGCATCGCTGCTCGGCGTGATCACGTGGTCGGCGCCGAGGCGTTTCGCCAGCTTCGCGTTCGGCTCGTACGGCTCGATCCCGATGATCGTCTTCGCACCCATGCCGCGCGCGATCGCGATGAGAAACAGACCGATCGTTCCGCACCCGAAGATCGCGATGCGCTTGCCGCGCAGATCGACCTGCTGCGCACAGTGCACCGCATTGCCGAACGGTTCTTGAATGGCCGCGACCTCGGGACGGATCTTGGTGAGATCGACTGGCCACAGCGTCTTCGCCGGGATCTTCGCGTACTCGGCGAAACACCCGTCGGTCGTGATGCCGATGATCTTGTCGTCCGCGCACACGTGGGTGTCGCCGTGCTGGCATTGATAACAACGCCCGCAGATCTGATGGCTCTCGGTGGTGACGATGTCGCCCACCTTGGCGCGCGTCTCGCTCACGGCGGCGCTCCCCATCGCGATGACTTCGCCGAGCAGCTCGTGCCCCACGATGCGGGTCGTCTTGCCGTCACGAACGAGCGAGTCGCGGATCATGTCGCCGAAGGCGCGACGGAACCAGATGCCGCGATCGGAGCCGCAGAACCCCGCGTAGCGGAGCTTCACGATCACTCGCGTTGCATCGTTCGGATCGCGCGATTCGTCGAGTTCGGGACGATCGACCTCGCGCTTCCACAACCCCCGCGTGCTCTCCCACGGATCGCTCGCACTGTCGTACGTGAGCGCCCACATTTTCTGCGCCATGATCGCTCTGGCTCCTTCTGGCTCGCGGTATCGGCGCGGTCTCTAGCATCGCGGCACCATGCGGAAAAGCGCACTTTCGCTAACGCGCGGTGTCATCCCTGATCCACGCGCTGCGAGAGGGGCGCGCCAATGCGGGTGCGGCGCCGCGTCACTCTTGAATCACCGGGACATGTGGCGTATCCCTGCGCCGCGCAAGAGGCGCGATTGAATCGAACGACGTCTCGTTGCGTCGCACAGTGCAGGAGAACTTGTCGTCGATGCAGATTCGCCGTCTCGCTCATCTGGTTACCGGTCGCGCTCGTGCGATCACCTTCGCTGCGGCTGCGGTCGTCGCTGTCGCCGCGCCGCGTGTGTACGCGCAGGTTCGCATCGGTGTGGTGGACATCCGCCGCGCGGTCGCCGAGTCAGCCGAAGGCCGCGCCGCGTTCGATGCGCTGAAGGTCCGCTACGACGACCGGCAGCGGGATCTCGATCGCCGCACCAAGACGATCGAAGGTCTCAAGCGCCGCATCGAGCATCCGACGGCGCCGCTTCCTCAAGCGCGGCTCCAGAAGATGGCCGAGGACTATCAGCGCCAGGTGATGGAGCTGCAGCAGATCGGTCAGCAATACACTGGCGAGCTGCAGTCGATCGAAGGCGAACTCACGAAGAACATTCTGACGAAGATGCAGCCCGTCGTTCGTCAGATCGGACAGACGGACAACTACCAGCTCATCGTCGACGAGCAGGTGGTGCACTTCGCGCCGACGCATCTGAACCTCACGGATCGAGTGATCCAGCAGTACAACCAGCAGTACCCGGTGCGTGGCCCGATCCGTCTTCCCGACGCGGGCGCGGCACCCGGGCCGCAGGGCGGCATGGGGCTGAGTGGCGGCGACGGCGGGTTGTTGAACGATCCGGGATCCGACGCGACCGAGCCGGGCCCCGCGCCTGCCGGCAATGCTGATGCAGGCCGCGCAGCCACGACGGGTGGTGGCGGTGGCGGTGCACTCCCGGGTGTCTTCTATCGACGCGACGCCGGCGCGCGCTAGCGCGATCTCGACGCGCGGGCAGATCAGCGCGCGTCGCGCGTACCATGGGATCTCTCACCCGGAGATCCCATTCATGAGCCAGACCTCATCTCGTCTCTCGAATCCGGCCCGCTTGTTGGTCGCCGCGCTCTTCGCGATGCTCTGTGTTGCGCTCGGCGGATGCATGATCGGCAATTCCTCGAGCAACGACTGCACGTCGGCCGACCCGAATGCGTCCGCGTGCATGTGCTCGGGCATCGGCAATTGCGACCGCGCCTGCGTCGGCGGCAACTGTCACTTCCGCTGCGGCGGGACGACGAACTGCAACTTCGATTGCGCGGGCGGCGGGTGCGATCTCACCTGCGAGAACACCGGCAACTGCATCCTGAATTGCGCCGGATGCGGCTGCACGCTGCACTGCAACAACACGGGCAACTGCATCCAGATGGGATGCAACGACGCGGGCGCTACCGAGTAGTTCAGCGCAACACGTCGTCGAAGAAACGCACCATGTCGCCGTAGCCGCGGATGCGGTTTTCCCGGCGCGAAAGTCCGTGGCCTTCGTTGTCGAAGCGAAGGTACTCGACGCGCTGCTGGCGTCCGCGCAACGCGGCGACGATCTGCTCGGCCTCGGTCACCGGGACGCGGGGATCGTTGGTGCCGTGGATGACCATCAGCGGCGTGCGGATGCGGTCGACACGATGAATGGGTGACACGCGATCGAGCATTTCGCCGTCGGTCGCGAGGAAGCCATACTCGGCCTCGCGGAGCGCGCGTCGATACGCGGCGGTGCGCTCGAGGAAGGTGCGGAAGTTCGCGATGCCCACGATGTCGCACGCGACCGACCAGTCTTCCGGATAGAGCGTGATCGCTGCGAGCGTCATGTAGCCGCCGTAGCTTCCGCCCATCACCGCGAGGCGCGTCGGGTCGACGTCGGGGCGATGACGCAGCCACTCGTTCACGACGTGCAGATCGCGAACGCTGTCCTCGCGATGACCGCGATCGTCGAGATGTGCGAAGCGCTTTCCGTAGCCGGTCGACCCGCGCACGTTCGGCGTGACGACGATGTAACCGTGGCCGACGAGATACTGTGTGACGGGCGAGAAAACCGGCGTCGCCTGCGATTCGGGGCCGCCGTGCACCGAGACCACCACCGGCGCGCGCGCGCCCGGCGCGAGGTTGCGAGGGCGATAGATCATCAGCGGGATCTCGACGCCGTCGAAGCTCGGAACGCGGACGAATTCGGGCTCCACGAGCGCTGATTCGTCGAGGCCCGCGTGATCGCTGGCGGTGACGCGACGCGAGTGCCCGGTCGCGACGTCGACCAGGTACACCTCGTCGGGACGAGATGCGCGGCTGCCGGTCACCGCGAGTGCGCGACCGTCGGCCGAGAAGCGAAGATCGCTGACGACGAGCGGCGGGAGATCGACCGTACTGATGTCGTGCGGCGCGCTTCCCTGCGTGAGCAGACGAATGTGGTGGTAGCCGTCGACATTGGTCGCGATCGCCATCGCGTCGGTGCTGTGCGAGACGGCGAGGTAGTCCACGTCGTGGTCGTCGTCGGCGAGGAAGTGCAAGCCGCTCTCGTCGAGACGCGCGAGATTCACGTACTCGCGACCGCGATCGGAGAGCACGTAGATCGCCGGCGCAGTGCGCGGATTCGCACCCGCGCGTTCGAAGCCGAATTGCGGTGAGTCGAAACGCTCGTCGCCTTGATGCGCAGTGAGCCGACGCGCGACGCCGGTCGCGAGGTCGATCACGTGGATGTCGTGATCGAAGCCCGAACGTTCCTCGATCGCGAGCAAGAGCTGACCGTCGGGCGAGAAGTCACGCGCCTCGAAGTGCCCTCGAGCGTCGAACACGCGCCGCGCCGGCGTAGCGCCGTCGACTGCGCGCACGTAGAGATCGAAGTCGGCGCCGGTGCGTTCGTTCGACGCGTACGCGAAGACCGCGCCGTCGTCGCGCAGCGTGCCGAACATGAACTTGACCCGCGGTTGCTGCGAGAGATCCTGCGGCTCGCCCGCCGCGCCGACCGGCTGACGGAAGATCTGCACGTTCTCGTCGCCGCCGTGATCGTGCCCGAAGAGCCAGCTGCGATCGTCGGCGGTGAGCGCGACGAAGTCGGTGCGATCGGCGAACGATGCGATCCGATGCCATGCTGACTCGGCGGCAGGCTCATTCGTGGCTTCGGCATAGAACGGCTGCGCGACGCCGGGTGCATCGGACGCGAACGCCACGAGATGACCATCTCGCGACGGATACGCGTGCCAGGCGCGATGCACGTTGAGCAGCTGTTCGATCGTTGCGCCGGCGGTCGGATGCCATGGAGCGTGCGTCGAGGTCGCTGTCGAAGCGCCGGTGCGGGTGCTCGATTGCGGGGCGCTGCATGCGAGAAGCGAGAGCGCGACGAGCGCGAGCGATGACCGCGATACCGTGGTTGAACGCATGGGGGCGGGAGGATCGGTCAGGGCGCTTCGCAGCTCAAGGACGAGACGTGTTAGACACGCACGCCGAGACGCACATGGTGAGCCGCTCGCAAGGCAAGACGACGACAGACGTCGCAGCGCAACGGAGTGACACCTCGAGCCGCGATGCTGCGCGCGCGGTGCGTCGCGAGATCGCCAGGCAGCTCGCAAGCGAAGCGCCCGATGCGAACGCGATCGGCGAGGCGTTCGAGCGACTGCGCGATCTCACCGAGCGTCCGGACCGGCTGTTCGCCATCGACGTGGCAGAAGCTGCCGCGCTCACCACCGTGTTCGAATCGGTGCGCACTGCGAGTGCGTTCGGTGCCGCGGTCGAGTCGCACCGGCGCGTGATCGAGCGATCGCACGAAGGAGCGAACCGCGCGGGGCTGGAAGCATCGCGCGCGGCGCTCGAGCGCTTGTTGCGCGTGCGGGAGGCGACGAAGGCGACCGCGATACAAAGGCACTTTGCGCGGATGTCCATCGCGACGGCGTGGGCGGCGTGTGGCGAACCGGCGCGAGCCCTCGCGGCGTTCGAACGAATCCAGCGAGACACGATCGATCTACCGACACGTGGCGGCGTTCGCGCAGCGGCGCGCGACACGCTCTGTGAGCAGGCGTTCGAATGCGCGATCGCGGGCGACGATCTGCAGAGCGCCCTGCGCTGGGGCGTGCGTCTCGCTGATCTGCGCGCGGCCGATCGCAACGCGCAGCGCTCGGGGGCGTATGCCGATGCGCTCGCGCCGTTGCCTTCGCTCTCGCTCGCGGTCGGCGCGGTCGAACGCGCGTGCGAGCAGGCCCACGCGTGGATCGCGGCCGAACGAGTGGCGCTCGCAGCGGAAGCGCCGCGCGGCGCGCAGTTGATCAGCGCGCTCGAAGCCGCGTCGCGGATCACCGCGATCATCGCATCCCGTGCCGATGCGACCCCCGACGATCACGCCCGCGCACTCGAATCGGCCCGCGTTCACACCGACGAAGCGCTCGGATCGGTGCAGCGTGCGTCGGACGAGACGCGGATGTTCGCGCGGGCGCGAGCACTCGAAGCGGTGGCGCACGAGATCGAAGCAGTGGGGCATCTGCCGGCCGTGGCTGTTACGCGCCTGGCGGATCTCGCAATGCACGCGCGCACGCTCGGTGAGCCCGGTCTCGAGACGCGCGCACATCTGGCGCGGCTGGCGCGTGCGGTCGCCGATGGCGATTGGGCGAACATGGCGCCACTCGTCGACACCGTGCTGGCGGGTGATGTCATCGAGCGCAACGTGCTGGCGGTCGCCGTGCGTGCGCACTTTGCGGCGGGAGATGATTCGCGCGCGATCGCACTCGCGCGGGCGTACCTCGATCCACTCGACGACGCGATCGATCCCGCGGAATGCGCAGCGGTTCTCGCGCTGGCGGCGGCGGCGAGTTTTCCACTCGACGATCCGAGCGTGACGGAACTCGAACGCGATGCCGCAGCGAGCGCGGCGATGACATTCGTGCACGCTCTCGCGGCCCGCGTGCATGCGATCAAGCGCCTCGATCGCGATGCGTCGCTCCAGGCGGCGATCCTCGCAGCACGAGCGCTCGCCGAGTCATCGGCGGGCTTGTCGGGTCTCGCGAAGCGTGACGCGCAGAATGCGCTGAGCCGGTTGCGTGCGGCGCGAATGATCGCGCTCGAGACGGCTCTCTTCGTGCAGTGGGTGCACGAGATCGCGAGTGCGGATTCCGCGCGGCGCCGGGTGTCGCTCGCGTCCCTCGACCTGCCGTCGCTCGCGGCGCGTGCACTCGCGGCGGCGCAACGCGGAGATACCGATCGTGCGGCAGAGATTCTCTCGACGATCCCGGCCGACTCGCTGAACGAACAACCCGAATCGCTCGCCCATGCGCTCGCGGCATTGATCATCACGCTCGAAGCCATGTCTCCCGCGGACCCATCGCTGGATGCAGGACGCGCGGCGTGGGAAGTGATGGCGTCGTTCGCGACGCTTCCGGCGGCGCGCAGCATCGATCCAGATCGCCGTGCCCCCGCGCGCGACGAGATTGCCGTTGACGCCTCGGAATCCGTGAGTGAGCGTTAGCGCGCCGGTCATGCGCGAGGACGAGATCGCCGCTCTCTGTGACGAGTTCTTCGAACCGACGTTCGATCAGGGAACTGCCACGGTCATGCTCGGCTCGGCGGTCTCGACGGAACAGATGGGTGACCGAACGGTCACGTATCTTCGTCCCGATGCGCGCTCCCTGGCGCGCGCGGACGTGTACTCGGTCGACGGCGGTCCCGAGAACGACGGACCGATCGTCGAAGCGGTGGTGCTCGTGCTGCGCGGTGGCCGGATGTACTCGCGTGCAACGCTCGAGCAGTACTTCGGTCCCGGTCAGAAATCGCAGGGCCCGAGCGGCGACGAGGGCGAGAACAGCTGGCAGCTCGAGTTCCCGCAGGAGCACTCGCTTCGTGGCGCGGTGATCATGCGCTGGTGGGAAGACGAAGGCGATCCGCCCGACATGGGATCCCCGGGCGGTACCGACGAAGTGCGCGTCGACGAGATCTGCCTGATCCGCTCGCTCCACGAAGAAGAAGCGCCGCCGCCCGCGCCGCGCCAGAGTCTGCCGCCGTTCGATCCGGCCACCGTCGATCTCGACGAGGCGATGGACACCGGCTCGTGGGTGGGCACGCTCGCATGGCGCGCCCTTCGCCCTGATTTCACGCTGCAGCACGCGCTGGAACTCTTCGGTGGCAACCCCACCAACGAAGGCGGCGAACGCATCGCGATCCGTCCCGCCGACCCGCGCCTCGCGATGGCGATGCTCACCCTCGAGGGCGAGACCGTGATGGCGATGTCCCTCGATGTGCGCGATGCGGTCCCGCTGATTCTCGCGATCGATGCGGTGTCCGATCGGTTGAACGCGCAGCCGGTGCTCCAGCCGGGCGAGATCACGTTCCAGTTCGAGAGCACGCGTTCGCGCGGGACGGTGTCGCTCATGCTCGCGCACGGCAAGCCGCCCATCGGTCCGCTCGCCGCGGTCAGCATGATCGAAGTGTCGCGTCTGTAAGATCGTCGCGAGCTGCGACGCGCGCTCTCAGCCTTCGATGATCTTCACCCAGTAGTGCGCACGACGCATGTAGCCCTTGTCGGCCTTCGCGCGCATCACGGCTTTCTTCGCATCGTCGCGCAGCGGTGACAGACCGCCGAGCGCCGGCTCGAGTGCCCGATCGAATCGCGCGATCGCGGCGACCGCACGCTCGCGTGCTCGCTCGAGATGCGTGCGTTCCGCGCCCGGTTCGAGGGCTCGCAACAACGCCGCCGTGCCGAGCAGCCAGGCATCCGCGGCGTCGCGCGCTTCGAAGATCTCGTACGCCGCTTCGATCCAGCTCTGCTTGTCGTCCTCGTCGAGGCGATCGAGATCGCCGTGCCGCGCGATGACGCGCGAGAGATCGACTGCGCGCGAGTCGAGCAGCGGGAACATCAGCGTCTCGCCGGGATCGCGCTCGAGATGCCGTCGCACCGCTTCGACCGTGCGCGCGACCGCGTCCGCGATGTCCCCCGCAGGAGCGCCGAAACGCACCATGCCGCCGAGCGAGACCACCGCGTTGCGCGCGGCGAGCATCATCGCGGGATCGTTCGCTGCGCCCTGAAGCGTGGCGAGGGTGTCCTCGAGTTTCTCTCGCGCCGAATGGAGCGGATCGTCGGAGGCGTCCACGGAGCGGCATGGTACAGCATCTCTCCGCGGAGATGCGTTCGATCGTTCATGCGCTCCTGTGGCTCGCGCTCGTGTTCGTCGTGCCGCGCACGTCGCTCTACGCAGCGCCGATGCCGATTCACACCAACGGCACCCCGCGGTTCGCGGCTGTGATCCCCGACG
The DNA here is from genome assembly GCA_966212315.1 of uncultured Myxococcales bacterium. Taxonomy (GTDB): domain Bacteria; phylum Myxococcota_A; class Polyangia; order Polyangiales; genus CBIHQZ01. Next base: position 14,385 of record CBIHQZ010000001.1, on the reverse strand, counting down.
GGTTCGAGGCCGTGCGTGTGACCCGCGGAACCAACGTGTTCGCGATGTACCGGCGACCGGCCGACGAAGTGCTGCTCGTCTTCGTACGGCTGCCCGGCGAGATCCCGCGTGGTGTGCCCGATCCCGTCGCGCTGCGAACCGCGCACGAGAGCGACCCGTTCGTGTTTCTTGACAACGCGGCGCGATGGCATGCGCTCGGGTTCGATGTCGACGGCGCACACGGTGTCACCACCGCCGAAGCGCAGCCGGTGATTCGCTGGCTCGCTTTCGTGCCCACCGAGGGTCGCGCTGTGGCGATCCTCGCGGTGGCGCCGGCGTCCCACGATGCAGATGCACACCGTGCCCTCGAGGAAGTGCTGGCGTCCGTGCGCGGGACTTCCAGTTGGCAGACGCCGCTGCGTCACGCGGTCGATGTGATCGCGCGGGTCGGTTTCGCGATCGCACTCGCGGTGTGTGTGCTCTACGCGCTGCTTCTGGCGCTGTTCTTCCGCGGCAAACCGGAACGCGCACCGATCGCGCGCGGAACGTTGCTCGCCACCGCGGGGCTCGGATGGATCGCGTTCAGCGCCGCATGGTTCGCACAACCGGGCTTCGCGCCGCGTCTCGTCGCACTCTTCATCGCCGGGCTCGGATCGATCCTCGCGGCCCAAGGCATGGGCATCGTTCGTCGCCGTCGCGCATGACTGCATCGCGTGTGCTGCGCTCTTCGCTCACGCATCGCGCGCGTTGACTCTACAATCGCGAGCCATGCAGCGGATCACGGTGCGCGTCCCCGCGACGACCTCGAATCTCGGCCCCGGCTTCGATGCCCTCGGCCTCGCGGTGCAGCTCTACAACGAGATCGAAGTCCGCCCTGCCAACGCGTTTTCGATCGAGATCGAAGGCGAGGGCGCAGCGTCGCTCCCGCGCGATGCATCGAACGTGATGATCACGGCGTTCGAACGCGGTTGTCGCGAAGCGGGCGTGGATGCGCCGACGCTCGCATGGCGTTGCCGTCACGGCGTGCCGACCGCGCGCGGGCTGGGATCGAGCGCGGCCGCGATCGTCGCGGGCTTCATGGTCGCGGATGCCGTGTCCGACGGCGCGCTCGGCAAAGAGCGCGTACTCGCGTTGACCACCGCCATCGAAGGCCATCCCGACAACGCCGCGCCTGCCGTCTTCGGCGGACTGCAGTCGAGCGTCCTCGCGCCATCGGGCGTGCTGCGCGTCACGGTGCCGGCCGCGAAACTTCCGATGCTCGCGTTGTTCATCCCCGACTTCGAGTTGAAGACGAGTGACGCGCGCGCGGTGCTCCCCGCCTCGTATTCGCGCGCGGACGCGGTCTACAACATCTCGCGCACTGCATTGCTGGTGGCGGCCCTCGCCGCGGGCGATACGCGCGTGCTCGACGAAGCGACGCGCGACATGTTGCATCAGCCGGCGCGAACGCAGTTGTTCCCCGCGATGCCCGAACTCTTCGCCGCGGCTCGCGCGGCCGGTGCGTTCGGCGCCTGGCTCTCGGGTGCGGGAAGCACGCTCGCCGCGTTCGCGAGTGACGACGGGGCTGCGGCGGTCGCCGAGGCAATGAAGCGAGCAGCTTCCGAACGAAACGTGTCGGGGCGGGCGATGACATGCGCGATCGATGTCGATGGCGCGCGTTGGGAACGGAGCTGACGCGATGGCGCTGATACCGAGAATCCACGCGCGGGGACATGCATCGCGTCTCGATGCGGTGTTGGAGCTGGTGGCCTTCGCGGCGCGCCCTTGTCCGCTCACCACGTCGCTCGACGAGTTGCCGCGACGCATCGCGCAGATCTTCGATGCGGAGATCTGCTCGATCTATCTGCTCGAGGGCGACGACCTGGTCATGCGCGGCAACGTCGGCTTTCCGATGAAAGCGCTCGGTGAAGTTCGTCTCGCAGTGGGCGAGGGGATCACCGGCATGGCGGTGGAATCGATGCGGCCGATGTCGCTCGATGCCGCGCCCGAGAGCGACGCGTTCAAGAACTTCCCCGAACTCGACGAAGCGCGCTTTCCGATCTTTCTCGCGGTCCCGGTCCCGGGTCCGTCGGGTGCGCTCGGTGCGTTGGTGCTTCAGCGACGCAACGGCGCGGCGTTCGATCAGGCCGATGTCGAACTCGCAGGCGCGCTCACCGTGCCGATCGCTGCAGCCGCTGAGCGTGCGCGTCTCTCCGAGGCACTGCGCGGTCAGCGCAAGATCACGCCGGGCGGCGCTACGCGACGCGTGACTCTCTCGGGCCGACCCGCGGTGTCGGGGCGCGCTGTCGGAACCGTGTGCGCGTTTCCTCGCCCCGCATCGCGTCCGAGTCCCGAGCCGCCGCGCGCGCTCGAGGAGATGACCAAGAGCTTCGATCACGCGGTGCGCGAGGTGCGAAAGACGATCGACGGACTGATGGCGCGCGTAACCCCGAACGGTCCCGAGGCTTCGCTGTTCGAGACGGTGCGCACCGTGCTCGACGACGGCCGGCTTCGCGAGCGGGTGCTCGAACGTGCGGAGACCGAGGGACTCGAATACGCGTTGGTGCAGATCGGCGGCGAGGTCGCTCGTACCGCCGTGCAGCACCAGGAATCGTTCGCCATCGACCGTGCCCGCGAGATCGCCGATGTCTGCGAGGCACTCGCGATGATCAGTGCCGGCGATCGGCGTGCGGAAGTGCAGCGCGGTTCGGTACTGGTCGGCAGCGAGGTGACGCTGTTCGACGTGCTGGTGTCGACGCGCGCGCATCCCGCGGCGGTGGTGCTGTCGGAGCGCGCGAACGGACCGATGTCGCGCACGCATCTCGCGTTGATGGGCGTCCCGTCGGTGGTCGACGTGGGTGGTCTCTTTCGCTGGGTCGCCGATGGTGATCTCGCGCTCGTCGACGGCGATCACGGACTCGTGCGGCTCAATCCCTCGCGCGCGGAGATCTCGCTCGTGCGTGCCGAGAAGAAGAAGAAGCCCGCATAGCGATGTCCGAGCGCGCGCGGCGAACGGCGATCGATGCGCTCGCCGGGTGGGTGCGAGCGCGCGGAGGCGCCGACTCCCGCGCGGCGGTCGCATGGCTGGCAGCGTGGCAGCACGGAGGCGAGGCGACCCTCGCGATCGCGCGCGCGCAAGACGATCTCGCGCAGGACGCGGACATTCTCGCCGGCGCGGTGCGCGCGGTGCCTCGCGATGGATCCCTCGATGCAGTGGATCGCGCGCACGAGATGTTGCTCGCGGCGCTCGATGGTGCGGCGCGAACCCGGCGCGGCGCGTACTTCACGCCGGCGCCCCTCGCGGCCTTCGTCGCGCGCGAAGCGCAGCGCGTGACCCGCGAAGAAAGGTGGGCCGGCGCGCGTTGTGTGATCGATCCCGCGGCCGGCGCGGGGATCTTCGTCGACGCGGCGCTTCGTCTGTTCCCTGTCGAGGACAGCCGGTTCGTCGCGCACGAAATCGACGATGGGACATGCGCGGTGTTGCGAGCGCGCTTCGCGAACGATCCCGTCAGCGTGCACACGACCGACTCGCTCGGCGATGCGGTGTCGTGGAGTCGCGAGGACGAGACGCTCGTCGTTGTCGGCAATCCTCCGTTCTCGGGACGATCTGCATCGAGCGCGACGCTTGCTGCCGATCTTCTGCGCGGCAAGAGCCCCGGCGGAGCGACGGAGAGCTACTACCACGTCGACGGCATCCCACTCGCGGAGCGCAATCCGAAGTGGCTGCAGGACGACTGCGTGAAGTTCATCCGCGTCGCGCAGTGGCAACTCGAACGCGCCGCGCGTGGCGTCGTTGCGTTGGTGTGCACGCAGGCGTTCGTGCATCAGCCGACCTTTCGCGCGATGCGACACAGCCTCGCCCGCGCGCACGACGGCGTGCGGGTCGTCGATCTGCACGGCAACACGAAGAAGCTCGAAGTAGCGCCACTCGGTACGGCGCGAGACGAGAACGTGTTCGCGATCCAGCAAGGCGTCTGTGTGCTGGTCTTCTGGCGTGGCGATGCGCGCGCGAAGAAACGTGGCGTGTGGTTCGCCGAGATGTGGGGCTCGCGCGACGACAAGCTCGCGCGACTCGCAAATGACGAGGTCACATGGCGCGAGGTGCACCCGGTGTCACCGCGTTTCGACTTCGCGCCCGACGACGATCCGCACGCGACTGAATACCTGCGCGGCTTCGCGCTCGACACGATCTTCGAACGATTCTCACCCGCGGTAGTCACGGGCCGTGACTCGCTGCTCGTAGCACCCGATGCGGCCACGCTTGCGATCCGCGTGCGCGAGATGCGCGACCGAACACTCGACGACGTGGCATTTCGCGATCGTTATCTTCGCGCGCGGGATCGCCTCGACGTGCAAGCCGCTCGCGAGGCCACGCACGCCAACGGCGACCCGTTCGCCGCGATCACGCCATGTCTCTACCGGCCGTTCGACCATCGCGTGTATCTCGACCTCGACCCGTGGATCGAACGCGCGCGTCGCGGCGTGATGTCCGCGTTGATCGATCGAGCCCCCGATCAGATCGCACTCGTCGCGCGTCGTCAGTCGCCGCCTTCGCGCACGGCGCCATTCGTGTTCGCGAGTCGCGAGCCGGTGATCGACGGCGCGATTCGCAGTGACAACCACGGGAGCGAATCGGTCTTCCCCCTCTGGATGCGTGACGCGCGCGGTGAGCGGGTGTCGAACCTTGCGCCCGCCTTCGTCGCTGCCGTACGAGCCCGCATCGGCGAGGCTCCGGCGCCGTTCGATCTCGTCGCGTACATCTACGCGCTGCTTCACGCGCCGTCGTACCGCGTGCGCTACGCAGCGGCGTTGCGCCGTGAGTTCCCGCGCATCGCATGCCCGCCCACACGCGCGTTCTTCGTGTCGCTCGCGCGACATGGCCGCCGGCTCTTCGCACTTCACACCGACCCGGCCGCGGCACCGAGCATCGAGGGCCTGGTCCTACCGGCCGCGCCGTTCGCAGTCAGCGCGCCGTCGTTTGCGGATCACACGGTGTCGTCGGCCTTCTCACCGGTCACGGAACGCGCGTGGCAGTTCGAAGTCGGCGGTTACCGTCCGCTTCACAAGTGGCTTGCGGATCGGGTCGGAACGAACCTCGATGCGCAAGGCATCGCGCACTACGCGCGAATCATCGGCGCGGTCGAGTCGACGCTCGCGGCGATGGACGACATCGATGCGGCCATTCGCGATGCTGGCGGGCTTCCGTTCGAATGAGTGCGAGGCGCATCAGCGCGCGCGGAACTTCGAGGCGTTCGGGTCGGTCGCATCGCCTTCTTGTGCAATGCGTCCGTTCGCCGCGAGGTGACGAAGAATCTTCCACGCGGTCTCGGGATCATCACTGCCCGCCGCTTTCGCCGCTTCGTCGGCGCTGAACGTTCCACCCTTCGCGAGCGCGGACGTCAGCTTCGCCTGCAGCGACAACACGTTCGCCGCCGCCTTCTTGCCTGCCTCGACGCCTGGCTGGTGATACGCGTTGATTCCCACCAGCGACGCGTAGAACCCGACCGCGCGTTCGTACAGCGCGATGAGCTTTCCGATCGCCGCGGCATCGACACGATCGAGCGTGAGCGTGATCGACTTGCGACCGCTCTCGTAGAGTGCCCGCCGCGTTCCTTCGAGGAATCCGAGCAGGTAGTCACCGCTCGTCACGCCGGGTTCGACTTCCAACGGCGCGCCCTCGCGATCGGCGAGTACCTCGATGAACGTGACGAAGAAGTTGTTCACGCCGTCGCGCAGCTGCTGCACGTACGCGTGCTGATCGGTGCTCCCCTTGTTGCCGTAGACCGCGATTCCCTGGTGCACCGTGCGTCCGGCGAGATCCTTTTCCTTGCCGAGCGATTCCATCACCAGCTGTTGCAGGTAACGCGAGAACAGCTCGAGTCGGTCTTTGTACGGAAGGACCACCATGTCCTTCTCGCCCTTGCCGTTCGTTGCGACGTACCACGCGAGCGCGAGCTGCATGGCCGGGTTGTTTTTCGCCTCGGGCACGCGAGTCGCCGCGTCCATCTCGCGTGCGCCGCGCAACATCGCGTCGGTGTCGATGCCTTGCAGTGCCGCGGGAAGAAGTCCTACGGCGCTGAGTTCGGAGGTGCGTCCGCCGACCCAGTCCCACATCGGAAAGCGCGCAAGCCAGCCTTCTTTCAGCGCGACCTTGTCGAGTTCGCTCCCGTCGCCGGTGACTGCCACTGCATGGCGCGCGAACGCGAGCCCCGCGCGTTCGTATGCGCGCTTCGCTTCGAGCATGCCGTTGCGGGTTTCCTTCGTGCCGCCCGACTTCGAGATCACGACCGTCAGCGTCGATCCGATCGCATCGCCGATCGCGGCGAGCGTTCGATCCATCCCGTCCGGATCGGTGTTGTCGAAGAAGTACACGCGCGCCTTGTCGCCCTGCGGCCCCTTGGTGAGCGCGGCCGAAACGAACTGCGGTCCGAGCGCGGATCCGCCGATGCCGACGACCAGCACGCGATCGAAGCGCGCGGCTTTTTCGGGCTTCACCGAACCGTTGTGAACCGCGTCGCGAAACGTCGCGATCGAAGCGAGCGCATCGTCGATGGCGCGGCGTAGATCTGCCGAAGGGGCGCGCGCGCTGTCGCGAAGCCAGTAGTGCCCCACCATCCGGTTCTCGTCGGGATTGGCGATGGAGCCCGCTTCCAGTTCGCGCATCGCATCGAACGCGCGCGTGATCGCAGCAGACTGGCGGTCGTACAGATCGGCCGGCAGATCCATGCGCGAAAGATCGAGCACGAAACCGAGCGAGGGGTTGCGGTAGAGCGATTCGCGATAGCGCTTCCAGAGGTCGGTCATGGCGCGACGACGATCGCGCATCCCCGCGGGCTCTGCAAAGCCGATGGGTCCAATGCGCGCTTGCCCCCGACCGGCGACATGGTCGAACGTGCTCGACGCAATGGCTGCCAACGAGCCTCCTTCCCACACGGCCCCCGGCGAAACCAACACCTCGACGCGCGCGCCGACGCAACTCGCGGTGCTTCTCGCCGGCGCCGGGACACCGCCCCTCGAAGCCGAGCAGGCTCGCCTCGCGCCGATCCGACTGTGGGATGCGTTCGTTCTCGCGCCGGAACGCGCGCGCTTGTTCGCGGGGAATCGCCGTTCGCTCTTCGCCGATCGAGCGGACGTCGTCGATCTCCGTCACGATGCGCTCGCGCGCTTGCTTCGTCAGGTCGCCAGCGCGGTGCGGCAGCGGATCGATTCGTACGAAGCGTCGCGTCCCACTGCCGACCTGCTGCGCGGTCTCGCAGCGCTCGTGCCGGCGAAGATCGAAGGCGCACTCAGTCCGTTCGACTCGTCGCGCGGCACGTCAAGGCTGTTCAGCGCGGACGCGATGCTCGGCTCGAACGTCCCCGAGATCGACCCGCTCGAAGCGCCCGATGCGGGCGTGCTCCGTCGCGTCGTTGCGCTCTCGACGCGTGGGCTCATGCTCGAAAAGCCCGGCTCGCGCGGTGCCGGTGTGGTCAACGACCTCGGCGCGGTCACGCTCGTGCTCTCGATTCTCGACGTGTGCGCGAACCCGCGATCCGCGCTGCGTGCCGCGCGCACGAGGCTCACCAAGTCGCAGCGGCTCACGCACGACGAAGTGATGAACGTGAGGCAGGTGGGCGACGCATTGCGCGAGATCTTGTCGCACGCGGTGTCGTCGGCGAGCACGTCGGGCGCGCAGGGACGCGATCTCGTGAAGGAGACGACGCTCACCGCGGAGTCGATGGATCAACTCGCGATTGCCCTCGCGCGCGCCGTGTACGACGGCCTCGCGCCCGACGACGAACATCCGTTGATGGTTCCGGGCACGGGCGGATCGGATGCGTTCACATGCGCGCCGTTGTTGCTGGTCGAGCGTGACGGCGACGATTCCGCGGGGATGACACTCGGCCGATACAACCGCATCGCGTTCGTCGCGTTGCCGTATCTCTCGACCCGTTCGGAGGCCCCTGCGGGTGCGCTCCCCGAAGTGCGCCGCGCCCCGCGTGCTTCGGTGTTGGACGAAACCTCGTTCGCGAAGGCACGCGAGGTCACCGACGCAATCGCAACGGCGCCGCGCACTCGTGACGCGTTCCCCACACTCGATGCAACGGTCGACGCGATCGACCCGCGCGGCGAGTGGCGGCGCGGTGACACGGCGGAGTTGTCGAATCGTATTCGCGACGCGATCGGCGCCGGTGGCGGTGCGGTGCACATCGTAGTCGTGCTCGGTCCGCGCAGCGCAACGGGACGCGATTTCGTCGACAGGCTCACCACTTCGATGGCGCAATCGGCCGAGTGGCACGTGCTCTCGCCGCGCGCGTCCGATCACTCGCTGGTGATGGAACCGCTCGAACGCGGCCCCGGTGCGGGTCTTCAAGCGCGACGCGCGGATATCTCGCGTTGGCTCGAGCCGGCAACGCTGCGCGCGATGCACTGGGACCTTCCGCCCGGCGGCCGGGTCATCGTGAACGCAGCGAGTGCGGGCGACCTCGATCCGCACGAGATCGACGTTCTTGCTTCGATCACGCGCGACATCGCCGATCGCAACGATCCTCGCGCCGTGCTCGTCGTAGTGGGCGCTTCGAGCATTCGTGGCGCCGCGTGCGCGCTCGATGTCTTCGGTCATCGCAGTGATCTCGAGGCCGGCGAGGTGCCGCTGCGATCGAACGCGGTGTGGATGGTGCGCACCGATGCGCCGACGGTCGCACCGCAGTCTGCGTCGTTGCGTCCTGTCGAAGAGGCACTGCTGGTGTCGTTCGCCGAACGATTCGCCGCCGCGCCGCCGCTCGCCGAGCAAGCTGCGCGTGCGGCGTTGCTTCCGCCCGATGCACGGTTCCGTGCGCATGCACTGCGACTCGCGGCACTCGAAGTGTTCACCGGTGCGTTCGCGCCGATTCGCGCGACGCTCGAGCGAGTGGCACTCGACCCGTGGCTCGGTGCGAATCTTCGGCGCACGTTTCAGATCGGTGTCGCGTCGACGCCATCGGCGCGCGTCGCGCTCTCGGCCGGACTCGTGAGCGAAGCGATCGAATGCATGCGGCACGAAGTAGCGGTGCTCGTGTCCGAATGGGAAGGCGCGCGCCCGCGCCCGCACGCGGCGCGTCTCGCCGACGTCGCACGCGGGATTCTTCTCGAGCAGGTGATGGCGGCGCATCCGCGTGTTGCACTGCTTGCCGGTGAGCGATTGATGGCGCGCTTCGCGGACCTCCCCGGTGACTTCGTCGATTCCGCGAGCACGGTCGACGCGATTCACGGCAACGCCGTCGGACTGAAGCCGTCGGGCACGGTCTACGCGCTCGACGATGCTCGCAATCAAGCGCCCCTCGGCTTTGCGTTTCGCGGAGGCGCGTCGGACCTGTACGCGTTCGTCGAAGTGTCCGTGGGTCCCGCACCCGCGCGCGCGGTGCCGGCGCCTCATCTCGAACTGTCGTGGCGAATTCCCGCCGGGAGCAACGCGCTCTCGGTGCCTGCGGCCGTCATCGCTTCGATCCACGACCTCGCCCGTCGCTGGAACCGCGACGCACTCCCGCGCCATGCCGCGCGCGAGAACCGGGTCACGTTCGTCGCGAGTGTCGACGTGTCGATCGACAATCGTCTCCAGGCCGAGTCGCTCCGTCTCGTCGTTCCGCTGCGCACGGGCGCGTCCGACGGCGACACACAACGACTCGCGGTCGATCTCGTCGCGCGCTTTCTCGATGTCACCGGCGGATCGCCGGCGGATTGGTCCGCGCACGCAACCATCGACAGCAAGGGACCGACGACGGTGGCGTTGGTGGGACCGATGCTGTTGCGTGAGTTCGTGCAGCGCTGGACGCGTGCGCTGCGGGTACTTCCGCGGCATTTCCCGCAAGGTGCAAAGTCCGACGTTCGTTACGCGCGCGCACCGCTCGTCACGACCGGCGCGGAGATGGGACTCGCCGCACCGCTGCTCGCCGAACGCGGCATCGGGATCCAGACCGCCAACGGTCGCGCCGTGATGGCGCGCCTCGCGTCGAGTGCATCCGAGGTCGTGCAGCGCGTTCGCGAACTCGCCGGATCGATGCCGATGAAGACTTCGTCGCTCGACGGAGCCGAGGTCGACCTCATCGAGCGTGTGCTGGCTCTCGCGTGGTTTCTCCACACGAACTTCTGCACTGCCGCGAGTGGCCCGGTGCAGTGGGCGCCCGCTGATTCACCGGCCGCACGAGCGCTCGTAGAGCAGCACGTCGATCGCCCGGCGATGAAACTCTGGCTGCAGCGGAAGACGACACGCCCCGAAGCGGTCGAACGCCGCGTGCACGAGTTCCTCGGCACGGTGGAGCCGACGATCGTCGTCGAGTGAGTGATGCCGCGCGTGTGTTCATCGCGCGAGTAGGTTTGTTGACAGCGAAAGCGCGTGTTGACGTCGCGTGAACGCAAAGCGCGCGGCTATTTTGTAAGTCACTCGCGCGCTCCGGCATTTGGCGTGCGATGGCAATCGATCTCTCGATTGCGCGACGCCCTCGGGCGTCCGCGCCGACGCACACGTCTGTCTTTCCGGCGAGCACCGCGTGGAACGCGCCCTGGTGGAAGCTTCTCGCGAAGCGCTGGGGAAGCGTCTCGCACGCGATGTGTTCGTACATGGGAATGTTCCCGGCGTCGTTGCCGCGATACTTCATCGAGCAGTTCAGCGAGCCCGGCGACATCGTCGTCGATCCGTTCTCGGGACGCGGCACTACCGCGCTCGAAGCGTGCATCGCAGGTCGCGTCGGCATCGGCCTCGATCTCAATCCGCTCGCCTCGCTGCTCACCGCGGCGAAAGTCGATCCGCCCACGCTCGAAGAGACGCTCGCGCGCATCGACGAACTCGAACGCACGTATTCACGCGGCGCGGTCACCGACGAGGCCCCCCCCGAAATCGAAATCCTCTTCGACGGACGCCGCACGCTCCCGCAGTTGCTCCACATGCGCGAGAAGCTCGACGCGAACGATCGCACCGATCGCTTCCTGCTCGCGGCGCTCACCGGAATCCTGCACGGCAACCACAGCACCAAGGATCCGCGCGCGTCGCGCTGTCTCTCCATCAGCATGCCGAACACGTTCAGCATGTCGCCCGGCTATCTCCGTCGCTACATCCGTCAGAACAAGCTCAAGAAGTATCCGTTCGATGCGTTCGATCGACTTCGCAATCGCATGCACCATCTCTACGCCGATGGCACGCCCGCCGCGCGTGGTCGCGGCATCCAGGCCGATGCGCTCTCGCTCTCGCAGCACGTCGCGCCCGGCACCGCGAAGCTGGTGATCACTTCGCCGCCGTATCTCAACGTGGTGCGCTACGGGAAGTTCAACTGGATCCGCCTCTGGCTCTTGAAAGAGTCGGTCGAGCGCGTCGATCGCTCGCTGCGTGGACACACCGATCACTCGCTCCAGGTCGAGAAGACCGATCTGCAGCTCGGTCTGTCGGACCGTTTGAACTTCCGACGCTACTGCGAGTTCCTCCGCCTCTCGCTCACCGAGTGCGCGAAGGTGCTGCGCGACGACGGCCTGTGCGTGGTGACGATCGGTGACGTGGAGACGAGTCAGCACGACCGCCGCCTCGCGCTCGAAGCATGGGAAGCGATCAAACACGACGTTCCGCTCACGCTCTCGTGCGTGATCGACGATCAGATCGACACGACCATCAAGGTCAGCCGCATCTGGGGCGAGACGAAAGGTCGCGCCACGAAGATCGATCGCGTTCTTGTTCTTCAGAAAAAGGTCGCGCCGCAACCGCGCTTCGAACCGAACGAACTCATCGCGCGACTTGCGGCCGTGCCGGCGCGCGCGATCGACCAGATCCCGGCGGTCGCGAACGACGTCGACGGGTTCGCTGCCAACGCGCGCTAGCGCAGCGCCGTCGAGCGCATCAGCCCGAGCGAGTCAGTGCATAGGCAACGCATCAATCCGTTCTCGAAGGGCGGAGTGCGTTGGCGCTGCTGCAGACGCTCAGTTGTCGTCGGCGTTGCTGCTCGCCGCGGCCTTGCCGCGAATGCCTTCCAGCTCTCGGTGATAGCGCTGGGCGAGCATGCGATGAAGACCTTGCAGACCGATCACGGTGGTCATCGTGATCTCGAGTCGATCGTGCACGCGAATCGGCGCGTTGATCTGCTGCACGAACGTCTCCGCGCGCTTGAGCAGCGCTTCGATCTCGGTGAGGCGCGGCTGCAGATGGCTCGGATGGATCGCGGTCGTGATCGCCCAGAACTGGCACGCGTCCTGGAAAGTCACCAATCCGCCGCGTGAAAACTTCTGGCTCGCGATCGACGTCGCGAGGCGCTGCAGCACGTGCAGTCCCTCGAAGTTCGACGCACCCGGCGCGGCACCGCGCACTGCGGGCGCTGCAACCGGCGCGGGGCGAGCGGGCGTTGCAACTGCTGCCGGACGCGCGGCCGATGCCGGTGCGGCGGGCGCGGGCGCTGCTGCGCGAGCGGGCGTCTGTGCAACGGCCGGGGCAGCCGCGACCGCGCGTGGCGCACTGTGCGAGTTCGAGTTCGAAGCAGAAGCTGCCGCCGGGCGTTCCACCGTCTTGGCGGCCGGACGAACTTCCTCGGGTTCGCGCGTTCGTGCGGGCGCGCTCGCTTCGGCTGCCGCGGCGGCCGCGAGACGTTCGGCGCGTTCGAGTCGCTCTTGGCGATCAGCTTTTTCAGCGCGCTCGACGCGCGAAGGAACCAATGCCGACTTCGCGGTCTCGACCGCTTCCGCGATCGTCGATGCATCACCGCTGCTGCGCAAAGCAGTCGCGAGCTTTCGACCCGCGGGCGTCATGCGATACGTCTTCGTGCTGACCTGCTCGAGCCATCCGCGACTGCAGAGACCGACGCTGCCCATCAACTTCGAGAGCACGCGATTCGAGTCCGGGAACTTCTCGCGATAGCCGCTCAACCCGAACGACTCGGGGAACTGCTGCCACGCACGCACGATCAGGTCTTCCGCCGTAAACGTCTCTTGCGACTCCGCGATGAACGAAGCCGCGACGAGAATCTTGTTGGCGGTGGTGAGTTCCTGACCCATGGCGCGTGTCCTCGCTCCGGCCGTCGGCGCGGGGTCCGTTCTTGTATCACGGCTTTCTTCCGCGAGTGCTTCGGAACTCGCGTCCCGCCTCTTGGTTTCCTTGCTCGCCATACGTTCCGGGATCCCTGACGCGTACATCGTTCTTGCCGCCGACCTGATGATGGAATCGCACGCGAGTGTCCGCGTCGCTGGTGCCCGGGTCAACTCACCCGGAAGCGGCTCTTACCGCACCTCGGCCCGCCATGCGAGCGTCACCCATCGATCTTCTTCGCGCCTATCACACAGCTGGAAACACGACGGCGCGGCTTGTTCGACGCGCTCGCGTGACGGTGCGAACACACCCGATGCGATGAACATTCCGCCCGTCATCACGGCGACCTCGGCCACGGTGAGTGCACGCATCACTTCGGCAACGCCGACGTTGCAGAGGACGATGTCCCATCGCTCGCCGCCACGCAGCACGTCGACGAGATCGCCGCGTTGCACGGCGATGCGATCGCTCGCGAGGCCGTTCCGCGCGGCGTTCGCCGCGATCTGCGCCGGCGCGTTTTCGTCGATGTCGATCGCGCACACATCGCCCGCGCCCCACAACACGGCAGCGATCGAGAGCACGCCCGAGCCGGCACCGAGATCGAGCACACGAGCGTTTGGTTTCATCGCCGCGTGCAGCAGACGGAGCGTGTCGCGGGTGGTGGGATGATTCCCCGTTCCGAACGCCGCGCCGGGTTCGATCACGATCGCACGCTCGCCAGCGCGGCCTTTGCTCCACGGCGGAACGAGCACCCATTCGTCGATGATCTCGATACGCGTCGGATGACTGGCCCGCCACGCGTCGTTCCAGTCGATCTTCGATTCGTTCGCCGCTTCCTCGCGCAGCTCGACGGCGAGGCCGAGCACGCGGTCGGGAACGCGCGGATGCGCATCGTCGTGGGTGGGCCACGCGTGCACGGCGGCCGGTGCGTCCGACGGCGGCGCGCGCAGTACGAACCCTTCGTCGTCGGTGTCCTGCGCGAGCGGCTCGTCGATCCACTGCGTGCCCCATCCGAGCGAAGTGAGCGCTTCGGCGACGCGCGCGGTGTCGCGCACGAGGCACCGCACGACGATCTCGCGCGTCACGATGCCTCCGGCTTCTTGCGGGGTGCGCGCTTCTTCTTCGCGGATGCATTCGCGGGCGCGATCGCGATGCGCTCGATTCGTTCGAGCACGTCTTTCACCGGCACGATGTCGCGGAAGAACAACGCCTCGCCCGGCATCTCCGCGAGCGCTTCGTCGCTGCTCTTCAAGCGCGTCGAGACCGCGAGGAGCAGATTGCGCGGGGCATGTGCGCGCAGCAGTTCGAGTCGTGATTCGAGGTAGCCTTTTCGCCAGAAGCCGATGATCTCGAGCATCGCCTCGCGGCCGTCGTCGCGATGACGAATCACGAAGTCGGGCACCAGCACGCCG